>JAYRLX010000167.1:0-8130 GCA_041905125.1 Caulobacter sp.
TCAGCGCCACGACCCGCGATCCGCGTCCGGGCGAGCACGACGGCCGCGACTATCACTTCGTCACGCGAGAGCGTTTCCAGGAGATGATCGACCAGGACGCTTTCCTGGAGTGGGCCGAGGTCTATGGGAACTACTACGGCAGCCCGAAGCCGCCGATCATGGACGCGCTTGAGCGGGGCGAGAGCGCCCTGTTCGACATCGACTTCCAGGGCGCCATGAAGGTCCACGCGCAGGCCAAGGAAGACAGCGTGCTGGTCTATATCCTGCCGCCGTCTCTGGCCGAGATGAGCCGTCGCCTGCACACGCGCAGCCAGGACAGCGAAGAAGTCATCCACCGGCGCCTGTCGCGGGCCAAGGACGAGGTCGCGGCCTGGGAGCAGTTCGACTACGTCATTCTGAATGATGATTTCGACCGCGCTTACGCGGATCTGGCCCACATCTACCACGCCGAGCGGCTGAAGCGGTCGCGCAACCCGTGGATCGGGAACTTGGTGGGCGATCTTCTCAAGGAAGAGATCTAGGGGATCAGCGGCGGACCCTAAGGTCCGCCGCCGCTGGCTCCGCGCTTACAGCGCGCGACGGCCGAAGATCAGGTGGTAGATCGCCAGAACGACGATGGCGCCGATCGTGGCGACCAGCAGGCTGTAGAGGTTCAGACCCGACACGCCGCTGTTGCCGAATTGGTTGAACAGCCAGCCGCCGACGAACGCGCCGACGATGCCGAGCACGATATCCAGCAGCACGCCGCTGCCGGAGCGGTTGACGAGCTTGCTGGCGATGAAACCGGCGATCAGACCGAGAAGAAGCCAGGCGAGAATGGACATCGTAGGGACTCCCTGAACAGCCGCCCTGCGCGACCTTGTCCAGAAAAGACCCAACGGCGCCGTTAGTTCCCGCGAATGCGTTCCTGCACGATGGCGATCAGCTTCTCGGCGGGCGCGCGGCCCAGGGCGATGAACAGGCCCGAGCCCAGGACGGCTCCGATCAGAAACGACAGGCTCACGCGAGAACTCCCCTACGACCAGAAGTCTCTTTTGCAGGCCGTCGATGGCCAAGCCAAGGCGACAACGAGGCGCTGCGACGATCGGTCGTCGCCTGCCTAGGCCTTGATCGGCGACAGGATGGTCAGGACGCAGGTCAGGCCTTCGGGCGCGTAGTCGAAGACCGCCGAGCCAGCCAATTCGCCTTTCAAGCTGGCCGCGACAAGGCGCGAGCCGAAGCCCCGGCGTTCGGGCGGACTGACGAGCGGGCCGCCGCGCTCCTCCCAGCGGACCACGGTCCTGGCCCGACCTTCGATCCGCCAGTCGATCGTCACGCGGCCGGTCTCTCGCGACAGGGCGCCGTACTTCGAGGCGTTGGTCGCCAACTCGTGGAAGATCATCGCCATGGCCACCGCGCCGTTGGGAGACAGCGGCAGGGGCGGGCCTTCCAGGGTCACCTGAGCGGCGTAGGGCTGAAGCGTCTCGGCCAGGATCTCGCCAAGGTCCGCGCCCTCCCAGCTGCGGCGGGTCAGGAGGTCGTGAGCGCTGGCCAGGGCGTGGATGCGATCGTTGAACTGCCGCAGGCCCAGCGCGCCGCCGTCCCGCAGGCTGTGTCGAGCCAGCGACTGCACCACCACCAGGGTGTTCTTCACCCGATGGTTCAGCTCGTTGATCATCAACTGCTGCCGTTCGGCCGCCTGGTTCGCCTCGGCTTCGCGCTGGCGCAGCACGGCGTCGGCGGCGCGCAGCGAGCGGCGCACCTCGGCGATTTCCAGCAAGTGGGACGGCGCCGGGTCGAGGGGCGCGCTGGCCGCGAGGGTTTCGGCCTCGCCGACCAGGGTGCGGACGTCGCGGGATATCGGGCGCGCGAAGCCGAAGGCGGCCGCCACGGCCAAGGCGATCATCAGAGCGGCGCCGGCCAGCGCCGGTCCCAACGAACCGAGCACGGCGCGATCGACCTCGCCGCGCGGCACCCCGACGATGAAGGTCCAGCCATAGGTCGACGAGCGGCTGAAGGCGGAGAGCGTCGGCACGCCCTCCAGGGTGTGGGTGTGCACGACCCCGTCATTGGCGACGGCCATCGCCTTGCGCATGTCGGGGCTGGCGAACCGGCCCAGCATCTTGTCCTGATCGCGCGAACGGGCCACCAGCGCGGCGTTGCGATCGACGATGCTGGCCGTCCAGCTATCGGGAAAGCCTTGGGCGCTCATCAGCGCATGAAACGCCGCTGGATGCTGCATATAGGCCAGGACCAGCAGCTGGCCGTTCACCAGAACCGGCATGTTGACGCCGATGATCGGGGTCTTGCCGGGACGGGGGATCAGGTTGCTGACGTTCGACTTGCCCGTGGTCATCTCCCGCCAAGAGTGGGCGGCGACGGGGGCCACGGGGGTCGGCTGGCCGGGCGGAATTCGGGTGTTGATCAGCTGAGCGTCGGGGGTCATCAGCACGATCCAGCCGTCGCGCCCTTCGGTCGCCGCACGCGCCTGCTTTTCGAACGTCTTGAGATCGCCTTCCGCCAGCGCGGTGGAGACGGCCAGCCCCTGCAACACGCTCTGGCCCTGTCCGATCTGGCGGTCGGTCGCCAGCGACAGGGCGCGCGTCATGGCGGTCAGTTGGGTGGCGAAGCGGCGCTGGCCCTCCGCGTACTGCGTGGCGACCAGCAGGCCCATCAGCAGGATGGCCGGCGCGGCCAGCGTCAACGCCATCAGAAGCAGGCGCCGCGCGACCGTCGAAGGCGCTTTCACCGCGCGTTTGGTCGTCACGTTGGCCCCACCTATCCCCGGCGACAAGCTGGGGTCCCGAGGCTCTACCGTCAATAGGCTTTGATGGCGCTTTACCCGTGACGCGATGTCAGCATCCACACGGCCATGGCGATCATCATCAGGTTCTCGGTCAGAGAGACAAAGCCCAGGGGCACGTTGCTGTCGCCGCCGACGCAGGCGCATTTCAGCTCGCGCTTGTCGATGTAGACCGCCTTGAACACCGACACGGCGCCGACGCCGCCGATGAACAGGCCAAGCGGCGCGGCCAGTCCGGTCAGAACGCCTGCGGCCATCAGCACGCCCGCGGCGAGCTCCGCGAACGGGTAGACGTAGCCGTACGGGACCCAGCGGCGGGCCAGCAGGTCATAGTTCAGGAACATGGTCGAGAAGGTCTCGACGTCACGCAGCTTCAGCATGGCCAGGAGGCTCATCGAGAAGGCTACGAACCATTCCGCCGCGCGCTGTGTCAGGGGCGTTCCGAAGGACGCCTGGCTGGCCGCCAGCGCGAGCAGGGCCGCCACCGCGAACACGGCGATCACCGGCGTGTAGGTCAGGGCCTTGGGATCACGGGTCTTCAGGCCGAAGTGACGGCGCAGATCGTCGTAGCCGCCGATCCTTTGGCCGTCGATGAAGGTCTGGGGCGTGGTCTTCACCCCGTGCTCGGCCTTGAAGGCGTCGGTCGCCTCGCGGGTCTCCAACCAATGGTCCTCCACGGCGTAGCCTTTCGACTTCAGCAGGTGCAGGGCCTTGAGGCCGTAGGGGCAGAGGTGGTTGGGCATGACCATGCGGTACAGCACGGCCGTCTTGGCGGGACTCATCGCTTTACTCCTTGCTCGCGACAGGACCCGCCCCATGTAGGTTCCGTACCATGGTACGGAGTCAAGACATGGCGACGATGACGATCGCGGCGCTGGCGCGCGAGGGGGGCGTGGGCGTGGAGACGGTGCGCTACTACCAGCGACGGGAATTGCTGCGAACGCCCGAGAAGACGGGAGGTTCGGACCTGTCGGGCGGAATCCGACGCTATGACGCCGAGGACGTTCGACGTCTGAAGTTCATCCGCTCGGCCCAGGCCGGCGGTTTCACGCTGGAGGAGATCGGGGAGTTGCTTGCGCTGGACGCTGGACAGGATCGCCAGCGGGCCCGCGCGCTGGCCCGCGAGCGCATCGCGGCTCTGGACCAGAAGATCGCCGAGCTGTTGGCGGCGCGGGCGTCGCTCACGCGGCTGGCGGAGGCTTGCGAGACTTCGGGCGCGGGACCTTGCCCGATCATCGAGGCCTTCGAGCCGTCCTAGGCCAGGGTCGCCTTGGCGAGGGCCAGGAAGCCGACGAGATCGATGACCTCGGCGCGGGCGGCGGGGCTGATCCCGGCCTTTTCGCACAGATCGCCGCCGCCCAGCGCCTTGAGGCTGGAGCGCAGCATCTTGCGCCGCTGGCCGAAGGCGGCGGCGGTGACGCGCTCAAGCGCGGCCACCACTTCGGCGGGCGGAGGATCCTGGCGCGGAACCAGGCGGACGACGGCCGAGGCCACCTTCGGGGGCGGCGTGAAGGCCTTGGCCGGCAGGTCCATGACCGTCCGCGCCTCGCATAAGGTCTGGGCGATCACCGCCAGGCGGCCATAGGCGTCGTCGTCCGGCTGGGCGACGATGCGGTCGGCGACCTCCTTCTGGAACATCAGGGTCATCGACAGCGGCCGGAACGGGCCGGTCAGCCAGTTGATCAGCAACTGGGTGCCGACGTTATAGGGCAGGTTGGAGACGACGTGCGCCGGCCCGCCGGCGGCCTTGCCGGCGTCGACCTTCAGGGCGTCGCCCTCGACAAGCTCCAGCCGGCCGTCGGCCACCTCGGCGACTTCCGAGAGTAGCGGCAGGAAGCGGCTGTCCTTCTCGATCGCGACGACGCGCGCGCCGGTCTCCAGCAGGGCCCGGGTCAGGCCGCCGGGGCCGGGACCGACCTCGACCACCACATCCCCTTCGCCGACCTGGGCCAGGCGGGCGATCTTCCGCGTCACGTTCAGGTCCAGCAGGAAGTGCTGGCCAAAGCTCTTGCGCGCCATCAGGTCGTGGCGCTCCAGGGCCTCGCGCAGGGGCGGCAGGTCGGCCAGGCTCATCTTCGTTCTCTCAAGCGCCGCGACGGGCGGCGATCTCCGCCGCCAGCTTGATGGCGGCGATCAGGCTATCGGGCCGGGCGATCCCGCGTCCAGCGATGTCGAAGCCCGTGCCATGGTCGGGCGAGGTGCGCACGATCGGCAGACCCAGGGTGATGTTCACGCCGCCCCAGAAGTCCAGCATCTTCACCGGGATCAGGGCCTGGTCATGGTACATGCACAGCACGCCGTCGTAGCGGGCGCGGGCTTCGGCGTGGAAGAGCGTATCGGCCGGCGAGGGGCCTTGGGCGTCGACGCCGGCGGCGCGAAGCTCCTCGACGGCGGGGCCGATGATCTCAAGCTCCTCGCGGCCGATCGCGCCGCCTTCGCCCGCGTGAGGGTTCAGGCCGGCGATGGCGAGGCGCGGCGCGGCGATACCGAAATCGCGGCGAAGGGCGTCGGCGGTCACGAGGCCGGTGTTGACGATCCCCTCGATCGTCAGGGCGCCTGGGACCTTGGCGATCGGCGTGTGAATGGTGGCCAGGGTCGTGCGCAGGTCGCCGGCCGCCAGCATCATCACCGGGCCGCGCGGACCCTCGAAGCGCTCGGCGGCGGTCAGCTCGGCCAGGAACTCGGTGTGGCCGGGGAACTTGAAGCCGGCGTCGTAGAGCGGCGCCTTGGCGATCGGGGCGGTGACCAGACCCGCCACCTCGCCCGATAGCGCCAGGCCGACGCCCGTCTCGATCCAGCGGATCACCTGCGGCGCATAGGCCGGCGAAGGCTGGCCCGCGACGATCGGCGAGAGCAGGGGAATGTCGATGACCGGAAGCGCCTCGGCGAAGACCGCCAAGCCTTCGCGCGGCCGCGTGACCGCGCGGACCTTCACCCCGCCGCCGGCCGACGCCAGCAGCTGGGCGTCGCCGATCACGACAAAGGGCGGTCCGTCCTCACGCAGCGCGCGCCAGGCCTTGGCGATGATTTCGCCGCCGACGCCGGCCGGGTCGCCGGCGCTGAGAGCGAGCGGGCGTGTCGTCACCGGGTCTCGATGGTCGCCTGGTTGCGCAGGTCGCGCAGGTAGCGCTTGGAGATCAGGGCCAGCTGTTGGCCGCGCAGGCGGTTTTCGATCTGGTCGTGGGTCGGGGCGTTGGCGCCGCCCTGGCGCTTGCCGCACACCGCGATCAGGTGCAGGCCAGCGTCGGTGCGGATCGGATCCGAGATCTGGCCGACGTCAAGCTTGTTGGCCGCGTCCTGGAACGCGGGGGCCAGATCGGTGATCTCGGCCTCGCCCAGGTCGCCCGCCACAAGGCCGTCGACCTTGCCGGCGACGGTTTCCAGGGTCTGACAGCTGGTGATCTTGGGCTTCAGGTCCGTCAGCAGCTTGGTGGCCGCGGCGATCTGGGCCTCGGTCGCATTCGCCGGCAGGGGCGCGGCCACCTGCTTCAGATCGACGATGGCGGTCTTGGAGCCCGCGCGCTTGTCGCGCAGATAGATGATGTAGACGCCGTCCTTGACCTGGATCGGACGCGACAGCTGGCCCGGCCGCAGTTGCTCGAGAGCCTCGTCGACCTCGGCCGGCATTTCGCCCTGGCTGACCCAGCCCACGTCGCCGCCATTGGCCGCGGTGGCCGAGCCCGAGAATTGACGGGCCACGGCCGCGAAGGGCGCCCCTTGCTGCATCTGGGTGATCAGCTGAGCGGCGCCGTTAACGGCGACCTCCATGCCGCCCACGCGGCTGGCGTCCAGGAAGACTTCGCTGATCTGGTACTGCGGCTTGGCGGCCGACTCGGCGAGGCGACGCTGATAGGCCTTGATCTGGTCCTCGCCGATCCGCAGGCGCGACCCGTAACGACCCTGGATCCAGGACTGCCAGCTGGAGTCGGCCCGCAGCTGCGCGCGCCAGGTGTCGAGCCCGATGCCTTGCTGGACCAGCGACTGCTTCAGCTGGTCGGGGGTCATCTTGTTGGACTGGGCGATGTCGGCGACCTGCTCGTCGACTTCCTTGTCGGTCGAGATGATCGTGATCTTCTGCTGCTTCTCGACGCGGCGCAGTTCCTGCATCTGCAGGCGCTCGTCGATCAGGGAGCGCAGGGCTTCCTGCTGGATCTGCGGCAGGTTCTCCTGGGTGGGCTGCATGCCCGACGTGGCCATCAGCAGGCGCATGCGCTGCATCAGGTCGTAGCTGGAGATGATGTCGTCATTGACGACGGCGGCGACGCTTTCCGACAGCGGCGCGGGCGCGGCGGGCTGAGCCGGCGCTTGCGGGCCGGCCGCAGGGGCCTCGACCTGCGGCGGCGCGCCGGCTTGCTCCTGGGCCAGGGCGGGCGGGGCGAAGCTCGCCGCCGTCAGGGCCAGAATGGACGCGGCGCCGGCCGCGAAAGTCGTCACGCTACGCGCAGACCGCATGGATAGTGTCGTTCCTCTAGGCCCAGGCCGCCCCTTGGGGAGCGCGGTCGGTTATCATGGTTTCGAAGGCGGCGCTCGCCGATGTCGGCTTTTGGTCGTCGCCCCGAGACACGCCAGCAGGCATGCGGGCCACACCCGCACGCCCCCAAGCGCGGTTACTTGTTCGAGCTGTACCCTGTATCACCCAATGTGGCGAGCGTTAGGCGGAACGTGATCGTTCGGTCAGGCTGCAACCGGATCCCCGTCGCCGTCGAGGCGTAGCGGTCTTCCTGTTGATAGATCACGTCGATGCGGATGCAGTCGTCGGTATAGGCCACGCCCAGATCCCGGCGGCGCCAGACATCGGCGACCATGTCGCGTTGGCCGAAGGCCGTCAGCGACCACTTCTTGGTCAGCTTCAGTTCGCCGCGGGCCTCGAAGTTTTCCTGCTGGTTGCCGTTGGCGTCCAGCTCGTCCTTCAGATAGCGAATCGTGCCCCAGCCGCGCTGGGTATAGGCGTCGATCCCGGTTTCGATGCGCTGGATTTCCTGGGTGTCGGAATCGAGACGCGTGCGGGCGAAGGCCGTAATGCCCCGGATGGGCGTGACGGTGGCCGACACGATCCAGTCCGACGACTTGCTTTGCAGGCCCGTGCGAACCGGAAGCAGCGGGTCGAACTTGGTGCGGAAGCTGCGGCCGACCAGGATGCTGCCGCCGCGGCCGTCAGGCAGGGCGTAGGTCGCGCGTCCGCCGACGTTCAGGCGTTGGCCGCCCTCGTAGAGGTCGAAGCCCGGCGACTTGTTGGCCTGGAACAGATTGGTTTCGTCGAATTCCAGCGTCGCGCTGTCTTCGTTGTAGAGATAGGTCTTGGTTCCGTCGCGCGCGACCACGACCGGCACGCGCGAGCTCTCCGACCC
>JAYRLX010000168.1:0-8117 GCA_041905125.1 Caulobacter sp.
GACCAGCTCCGCCCCCAGCGGGTCGATCGCCACCCCGTCCCCCAGCATCCGACCCGCGAACACCGCGTCCGGAACCTCATCCAACGACGCGATCCAGCCCTTCAGCGGTGAAGACAACACCCATGCCGACATCTGAATCGCCCCCTTCCCGCCGCGCTCCGGCGACGGAGAGACACTACATTCCATTTTAATACCATTTGGCAAGGCCACTTTTGAGTTGTGGCATGGCCACTCTTGCTAAGCCTGCAAAATAGCCAATATACAGGGACAAATCGGCGCGACCGGGGTATGAAGCGTTGACATCCGCCGACGGATAATCGGACTCATATTGGTATCCGACGGTTCGACCGCCGGGGTCACGCAACCGCAGGAGGCGGAGAAGTGTCTCTTTCCCAGCGCATAGGCTTCGCCCACGGGGCGGTTTCTGCGCCTCTGTATCTTCAGCTGCAGCGCGCCCTGCGCGAGGCGATCCAGCTGAAGGTGCTGAGCCCGGATGACGCCCTCCCGCCCGAGCGGGACATGGCCGACGACTTCAACGTCTCGCGCATCACCGTGCGCAAGGCGCTGGAGGGTCTGGTCAACGAAGGCCTGCTGACCCGCCGCCAGGGCGCGGGCACCTTCGTCGCCGCCCGGGTCGAGAAGAACTTCTCGAAGCTGACCTGCTTCACCGAGGACATGATCTCGCGCGGCCGGACGCCGCACAGCGAATGGATCACCCGCGCCGAGGGGGCGGTGACGCCGGAAGAGGCCCTGATGCTGGGCGTCTCGCCCAACACCCCGGTCTATCGCTTCCACCGGATCCGCTTCGCCGACGGCGCGCCGATGGCGGTCGAGTACACCACGATCGCCGCCTTCGCCCTGCCCTCGCCCGAGGTGGTCAAGGACTCGCTCTACGAGGCCATGGCCGCCCACGGACACCGTCCGGCTCGCGCGCTGCAACGCCTGCGCGGCGTGCTGATCAATCGGGACCACGCCTCGCTGCTGGGCGTGAAGCCCAAGGACGCCGGCCTGCTGGTCGAGCGCCGCGGCTTCCTGAAGGACGGTCGGGCGGTCGAGATCTCCCATTCCTACTATCGCGGCGACGCCTACGACTTCGTCGCCGAACTGAACGACGCATCCTGACCGGCGTTTGCGCGCTGGCATGTTTCAAAGGACCACGAGCTTGGAGGCGACTGTCTTGACCCGTCCTGAAGGCCCCACGTCGGGGAAGCTGGCGCCGGAAAGCACCAAGATGTTCGCCGAGGCCAGCCAAGGCGCGGCGGTGGCCAAGGCGCTGCTGGCCGCCAACGCCGAGCGCGTCGCGGCCCTGGCCGAGCGCCTGCGGGCCCATCCGCCCCGCGTAGTCGTCACCTGCGCGCGCGGCAGCAGCGACCACGCCGCGACCTTCGCCCGCTACCTGATCGAGACCAAGGCCGGGGTGCTGACCTCGTCGGTGGGCCTGTCGGTCAGCTCGGTCTACGACGCCTCGCCCAATCTGGAAGGCGCGCTGTGCCTGGCCGTCTCGCAGTCTGGCAAGAGCCCCGACCTGCTGGCCGCGGTGACGGCGGCAAAGGCCGCCGGCGCCTACGCCGTGGCCCTGGTCAATGTCGAGGACTCCCCGCTGGCCCAGCTGGCCGACGCGGTCATCCCGCTGCACGCGGGGCCTGAGCTGTCGGTGGCGGCCACCAAGTCCTACATCGCCGCCCTGGTGGCGGTGACCCAGCTGATCGCCGCCTGGACCGAGGACGCCGAACTCACGGCGGCCCTGGCGGACCTGCCCGCCGCGCTCGAACAGGCCTGGAGCCTCGACTGGTCGGCGGCCGGCAAACGGCTCGAGACCGCGACCAATCTCTATGTGCTGGGTCGCGGCGTCGGCTTCGGCGTGGCGCTGGAAGCGGCCCTGAAGTTCAAGGAAACCTGCGGCCTACACGCCGAGGCCTTCAGCGCCGCCGAGGTGCTGCACGGCCCGATGGCGCTGGTGAAGGACGGCTTCCCGGCCCTGGTCTTCGCCCAGAACGACGAGAGCCGCCAGAGCGTCGAGGACATGGCCGACGGCCTAAAGGCGCGCGGCGCCGACGTCTTCCTGGCCGCGCCCGGCAAGGCCGGTGACGGCCTGCTGCCGACCGTGAAGGCGCACCCGGTTCTGGAGCCGATCCTGATGGTCCAGAGCTTCTACCGCATGGCCAACGCCCTGTCGGTGGCGCGGGGCTACGATCCCGACAGCCCGCCCCACCTCAACAAGGTCACCGAAACCGTCTGATGCCGGTCGCCCTCATCAACGGCCGGGTGCTGACCCCGGCCGGCGTCGTCGCTGATCACGCCGTCCTCGTCGAGGGCGGCAAGGTCGCGGCCGTGGTCCCGATGGCCGAGGTTCCCGTCGGCGCCGAACGCCAGGACCTGGCCGGCGGCCTGCTGGTCCCCGGCTATATCGACACCCAAGTCAATGGCGGCGGCGGGGTGCTGTTCAACGACGCCCCCACGCCCGAGACGATCGCCGCCATCGGCGCGGCCCATCGGGCCTATGGCACGACGGGCTTCCTGCCGACCTTGATCAGCGACGACCTCGACGTCGTCGACAAGGCCCTGCGCGCCACCGAGGCCGCCATCGAGGCGGGCGTCCCCGGCGTGCTGGGCGTCCATATCGAGGGGCCATTCCTCAGCCCTAAGCGCAAGGGCATCCACGACGAGGCCAAGTTCCGGGTCATCGACGACGAGGCGATCGCCCTGCTCTCGTCGCTAAAGCGCGGCAAGCTCTTGCTGACCCTGGCCCCCGAGCGGACCACGCCCGAGGTCATCGCGCGCTTGGCCAAGGCCGGCGTGACCGTCGCGGCGGGTCACACCAACGCCCGCTACGAGACCATGCGCCAGGCCATCGAGCACGGCGTCACGGGTGTCACCCACCTCTTCAACGCCATGTCGCCCCTGACCAGCCGCGAGCCCGGCGTCGTCGGCGCGGTGCTGGAGAACCAGAGCGTCTGGGCGGGGATCATCGTCGATGGCCGCCACGTCGATCCGGTCACCCTGAAGATCGCCCTGCGCACGCGGCCGCTGGACCGCTTCATGCTGGTCACCGACGCCATGCCGACCGTGGGCATGGCCGACAAGCGCTTCAGCCTGCAAGGCCGCGCGATCACCGTCCGCGACGGGGTCTGCGTTGGCGACGACGGCACCCTGGCCGGTTCGGACCTCGACATGGCCGCCGCCGTCCGCAACGCGGTGGCGATGCTGGGCCTGTCGCTGCAGGACGCGGTGATGATGGCCTCGGCCGCCCCGGCCGCCTTCCTGGGCCTTGGCCGCCAGCGCGGCCAGATCATCCCCGGCTTCGCCGCCGACTTCTGCCTCCTAGACGACGACCTCAACGTCGCGAAAACCTGGATCGACGGGAAGGAAAGTCATGTCCGGAAAGAGCCTCTTCCCGTCTAGGCGAGTCATCGCCCTCGCCATCGCGCTAGGCCTGACCTCCGCCGGCCTGGCCAGCGCCCAGTCCGCGCCGGACCTGCTGGCCAAGGTCGATCCGTTCGTCGGCGTCGACGGCGGCGGGGTGACCGGCGGCAACACCGTGCCGGGCGCGGGCGCGCCGTTCGGCTTCGTGTCGCTGAGCCCCGACACCACCAACGCCGACACCAACGGCTACGACTCCAAAAGCCCGATCATGGGCTTCAGCTACACCCATGTCAGCGGCACGGGCGGCTCGAGCAAGTACGGCAATTTCCGGGTCACGCCGACGGTCGGTCCGCTGCGCGTCAACCACCTGCACTTTGGCAAGACCGACGAGCGCGCCTCACCCGGCTACTACACGGTGGGCCTGGGCAACACCGACGCCGAGCGGATCAAGGTCGAGCTGACCGCCTCGCGCCGCGTCGGCTTCCAACGCCTGACCTATCCGGCTTCGGCCGAGAGCAACCTGATCTTCGACGTCAGCTCGGTGGTCGCCATGCGCGGCCGGGGTCAGCGCGTGCGCCTGGCCAAGGTCGAGCTAATCGACGACCACACCCTGGCTGGCGAGGTCACGGTCGAGGGCGGCTGGAACCCGACGCCCTACACCCTCTATTTCCACGCGGTGACGGACCGTCCGGCCAAGGCCTTCGGCGCCTGGAAGGCGGGTCAGGGCTGGATGGAGACCAAGCCGGGCGTCGGCCGCTCGGAAGGCGGCGTGCAGGTCAAGAGCGCGGCCAACCGCCAGGGCCTGATGATCGAGTACGACACCGAGCGCGAGTTTTCCAACCGCCTCGGCGCCTATCTGATCTTCGAAACGACGAGCAACCGTCAGGTCCAGATGAAGCTGGCCGTGTCGTTCGTCAGCGCCGACAAGGCCCGCGCCAACCTGGCCGAGGAGATGCCTGGCTGGGACTTCGACGCCTACCACGCGGCGACGGCGGCCCAGTGGTCGGACGCCCTCGCGAAGATCAAGGTCGAGGGCGGCACGGACGAGCAGCAGCGGATCTTCTATTCGGCGCTCTACCGCTCGCACACCATGCCGCATGACCTGAGCGGCGAGAACGTCTGGTGGAAATCCGACGAGCCGCACTACGAGGACTTCTACACCCTGTGGGACACGTTCCGGACGTTGCATCCGCTGCTGACGGTGATCCAGCCCCAGCGCCAGCGCGACATGATCCGGTCGCTGGTCGACACCTACAAGCACACCGGCTGGATGCCCGACTCTCGCATCGCCGGCGCCAACGGCATGACCCAGGGCGGTTCGAACGGCGACATCCTGATCGCCGACGCGGTGACCAAGAAGCTGGGCGGCTTCGACGTCAACCTGGCCTATGAGGCGATCCGCAAGAACGGCGAGGTCGACAGCGACCAGCCCTTCCTGCAGGGCCGCGTGCTGAAGGACTATCTGAAGCTGGGCTACGTCCCCTTCACCGAGACCCGCTCGGCCTCGCGCACCCTGGAATACGCCTATGACGACTACGCGATCGGCGTGGTCGCCAAGGCCCTGGGCAAGACCGAGGACGCCAAGCGCTACATCGCGCGCTCGGGCAACTGGAAGAACATCTGGGACGACAGTCTCGGCTGCGTCCGCCCCCGCTATCCGAACGGGGAGTGGGTCGAGAACTACAGCTGCACCTACGAGTATCCCGACCGCTCGGGGCCGTGGTGGGACGCGGTGTTCTACGAGGGCAACTCGCTGCAGTACTCCAGCTACGTCCCGCAGGACGTGGCGGGGCTGATGGCTAAGGCCGGCGGCGCCGAGGGCTTCGTCAAATGGCTCGACCAGCTGTTCGACGGCCACTACTCGCAAGGCAACGAGCCGGACCTGCTGGCGCCGTATCTCTACATCCATGCTGGCCGTCCGGATCGCACGGATGAGATCGTGCGCGCCCTCATGGCCAAGCACTATCGCCTGAGCCGCACGGGCCTGCCGGGCAATGACGACGCCGGCGCCATGTCCAGCTGGTACGTCTGGAACGCGATCGGTCTCTATCCGAACGCGGGACAACCCTACTACTACATCGCCTCGCCAGTGTTCTCGCGCAGCGTGATCGCGCTGGAGGGCGGCAAGACCTTCGAGGTTCGCGCGCCGATGACGTCGGAAGCCAACCGCTACGTCACGAGCGCCAAGCTGAACGGCAAGCCGCTGGACCGTGCGTGGATTTCCCATGACGAACTCGCCAAGGGCGGGGTTCTGGAGCTGACTCTCGGTCCTGCGCCAACCGGCTGGGCCAGCCGCTTCACGCCGCCGCCGAACGGGCTTTAGCTAGTAGCGGGCCTTCAGCTCCAGAGACACCGTGCGGGGTCGCTGGGGCGTGGTCTGGCGGCCTTGCCTCAGGCTGAAGGGGTTGCCGTAGGCGAAGGTGTCGCCGTGGCCGTCGAAGAGGTTGTCGACGGAAAAGCCGATGCTCAGCCGGTCGGACTGGACCCTGACCCCAGCGCGGGCGGAGACGTAGTCGCCCATGGTCGGCGCCGTGGTCGCGTCGAAACTGAGGCGCGAGGGGCCGACATAGCTGAGCCGCGCGTCGGTCCCCAGACGCCAGCCGCCCATGAGCGGGCGCTCGTAGCTGACGCCCAGCGCGAGGGCGTGCTTCGGCACGCCCGCCAGGCCGAGGTCCTTGCGTCCCGGAAAAGCGGGGTCGACCTTCTCCAGCTCCGGCGCGTTGAGGAGGAAACTGGCGTCCAAGCGCAGAGGCCCCGCCACGTACGCCGCCTCGGCCTCGACGCCGATGTTCCGGCCATCTCCGAGATTGGCGGTATAGGCCAGGCCCGAGGGCAGCAGTTGATCGCTCTGGATCGACTTCCAAAGCGCCAGGAACACCGCCCCCCGAAGCCGTAGACGACCATCCATGAGGCTGGCCTTGGCGCCGCTTTCGAAGCTCCAAAGGTCATCGCCGTCATACGCCCGCTGCGGCTCACCGCCCGTGGTCAGGAAAGGCTGGCTGGGGATCGGCGAGGTGTTGAAGCCGCCGGCCCGGTAGCCCTCGGTCGCCTGCACGTAGACCAGCGTCTTCGATGTCGGCTGGAAGGACAGCACCGCCTTGGGCGAGAAACCGACATAGTCCTGGCTATCGCGGAAGGCCGTGGTCGCGCCGAGCGCTTCCGCCTTGCTGGACGCCTGGGAGCGGATGGAGAACAGACGGCCGCCCAGGGTCACGCTCCAGCCGCGCCCCAGGTCGCCGATGGCTTCGCCGAACAGCGCGGCCTCTTCCAGGATGTCCCGGCGATGCTCGGTCGCCAGCGCAATCCTTGACGGCGTGATCGCCAGCAGGTCGCCGTCGCGCCTTTGCCGCGTGCGCGCCAGGAAGCCGCCGACCTGCCACTGGATGCGGGCGTGATCATCCGACGAGAGGGACGCATCGACGATGACCGCCCCCACATGGTTGTCGTCGTCGAACGCCACCGCCGTCCCCGGCGCCACGGCGATCGGCGGGGCGGCGCTGGCGTCGTAGCGACTGGAGATATCATGGGCGACAGTCGCCAGGGTGACCTTGGCCTTGACCGTGCCGATCAGGCCGCTGACGCCGACATGGCCCTCGAAGAAGTCGTTGTCGTGCGGTTCGGCGAGCCGGTTGCGCCGGGCGAAGGGACCGACGGCCGCCGTCGCGTACTGGGTGTCGCTTGACGCGATCGCCTGCGTTGTCAGACCCATGTCGCCGGTCCAACCCTCGCCCAGCTGGACGCGAAAGGCCGCGCGCATGCCCGACCGCCGGGTCCGGTTCACGTCGTCGCGCCCCTGGAGCGGATCATCGATGTAGCCGCCCTGCTGGTCGGCGTAGGCGACGAGGCGCACGGCGGCGCGTCCATCGAGCAGCGGGACGTTGACCATCCCCGACAGCTGTCCGCCCGGCTCGCCGCCGCGCAGGCTCGAAGCAGATATGGAGGTCCAGGCGGCGAAGGCGCTCGGGTCCGGGCGGTGCGTCGTGAACTGCAGGACGCCGCCCAGAGACCCGGCGCCATAGAGCGCGCCTTGCGGCCCGCGCAGAACCTCGACCTGCGCGATGTCGAGTATCAGCAGGTCGGGATCGGGCGCGTTGTAGGTCAGGCGAACGTCGTCGAGATAGATACCGACCATCGACTGGGTCTGGCCGGTCAACGGGCCGTCGGAGAGTCCGCGAAGGATCACCTTGTCGCGGCCAGGACCAAGGTTTGTCACCGTCATGGCCGGCAGGACCGACGCCAGGTCGTTGGTGTCGCGGACGCCTTGGGCGGCGGCCGCCCGCTCGTCCAGGACGCTGACCGAATAGGCCAAGCGGTCCGCGAGGGTTGGCCTTCGGGTGGCGACGACGACCAGCTCGGACAGCGGCGCGATCGGCGGCTCAGCTTCACGCGCCTGGACGACTGGCGCGGGCGGCCTGGCGGCGGGCCTTGGCGCGGGGACGATCTGGTAGGCTCGCGCGTCGATCCGGCGAAACTCGCAGCCGGTGTTCTGCAACAGCGCCTTCAGCACGGCTTCGGCCGATCCTCGGCCCGAGAAGCCGCGTGAAGGCCCGCAGCCTTGTGTCGCGCTGACGTCGATCGAGACCCGGGCCTGCACGGCGAAGACGGTGGCGGCCTGTCTCAGAGGCCCAGCCGGAATGGCGAAGACTGTCTGGGCGTCGGCCCGCGCGGCCGCTGGCGCGACGGCGAGCCCCATCGCCGAGACGAGCCAAACGCGACGCCACGCACCGATCCGCAAATCACCCCTCCCCGACGGT
>JAYRLX010000169.1:0-8047 GCA_041905125.1 Caulobacter sp.
CGACAAAACGAGCTCCGTTCCACGCAAGGCCTATTACATATATGTTTGCAGCAGGCGCTAAGTTATAGTTATTCCAACTCACGCCACCGTTGTCAGAATAACTCGCGTTACCTCCGTACATGCCAACAACCCAGCGAGATAAGCTGGAGCTGTAAGCAACGCTCATTACTCCGAGGGGCGTCCCTGACAATGGACGTTGGGTCCAATTTGTTAGGTCCGACGATGTATAGGCGCGCGCTCCTGCACTGCTAGCCAAGCCAGCCGCCATCCACGTTCCACCGCCGAAAGCAATCGCGTTCATGCTGTCGCTAGCGGCGAATGGATTAGTTTTCGCTGTCCAGGTTACGCCGTCCACCGAAGAGTAAAGCACGCTCGTCATCGCCGCGACGAATACGCCGTTGCCGTACGCCAAAGCGGTAGGCGTTGAAGATGATGTGGCGCCGAGCGGATTGGTCCTAAGGGTCCAGTTCACGCCGTCGGTGGAGGTATGGAGATTAAAGATCGAGCCATTGTAAACCCAGGCGACGAACACGCCGCCGCCATAACAGACCTTGCTGGTGCTGCCGCTCATGCGCAACGTCATGGGATTGACATAGGCCGGCATGAGCGACGCTAGCGTCGGATAAGCGCTGTTGAGATAGTTGAGCCCCGTGCACGGCAGCCACCGCGCCCCAAGCGACGCCGCGGACTCGATCAGAGATCCGACGGGAAACGCTTGCATCGCAATAGCTTGGCTTGTCGCGAGTGGCGTCATCCAGGAAGCGTTGTCGGTTCCGGCCTCCGCCTGGCTTTGGCTGGCCATCGGCAGCGAGCGCCCCGCAGCCAAGCCGCAATTCCAGGCGGAGAAAGAGCCCGAGCCCCCGATCGTGTCCACCTGGACGGTCGCTGCGCCGGTCGTTGGATTATACGCCGTCAGCACCCCGGTCATCCAGTTCAGGGGTGAGGCGCTGCTAGCGAGAAAGAACCCTTGACCCGCCAGCCATGCCTTACCGGTTTGGGTCGTGAAGGACTTCGAGCCCGTGGCGATGGTCAGCGAAGTCGAGCTTGAGCCGTTGACGCCGGGGGCATTCAGCGCGCTGGCCGCGCTAGCGGCGGCGTCGGAAGCGCGCAGGCTAGCTTCTGTCGCCTTATCGCTCGCCAGCGAAGCTGAGCTCGCAGCGGACAACGCTTTGGCGTCCACCTCGCCAGCCACAACATTGGCTTCGGTCGCGAAGGTCGACAACGCACTGAGAAACGTGTCCGCGCGCGTGTTGAAATTGACGGGATCATTGGCGGTAGGCGGCGTGGGAAGCGCCGAGATCTGGGCGGTCACGGGTCAAACCTCTTCGAGTTCGAGGGAAATCAGGGCATCCTCGGGCTGGTCCATCGTGATCGTGAACCGCTTGTAGACGCCGAGGATCAGGAGCGGGTCGAAGTAGCCGGAGGCGGCGTCATCGAGACCCGACCACAGCGCCGGCTGGGCATTGAGGTCGATGCGCGCCTTCAGGGCGCGGTTGACCCAGGACTTCTTGATACGGGTCTGCTGCGAGGTCTTGGGGACCGTACGGCGCTGCTGCAGCACCGCCGTGCCGAAGTCGTCGCGCTCGATCTTGGAGAAGTTAAGCGCATCGTTTTCGGCGCCATGGATCGTGCGCCCCAGGTCGATGGCCTGTCCGATGACCAGGCCGCCACATGTCACAGGCCCGTCACTTCTCGTCAGCGAGATGGTGATCTCGCCGTTGGCGTACGGCGGCACGTCGAAGAAGGCGACGGTCTCCTTCTGCTCGTAGCCGCCGAAGAAGTAGTCGTACCAGTTCAAGGTCTGGCGAGTGCGGAGCGGCTCCTGGCGGTCATAGACGACGGAACCGTTCACACTGAGTGAGACAGACGCCGCGTCGGCAACGAGCCCCACAAGGGCGATGGCGTCCACCCGCACGCCCGGCGCGACACGAACCGTCAGCGGAGACGCGACGGTCGTGCCCGTATTCCGCAGCAGGTCGAACATCGCCCAGCGGTTGGTCGGCCCGATGTCCGTCCAATAGAGCTGCTGGGCGTCGGTCGCGGGGTCGTGGTTGGTATGGGCCTGGATGCAGCTGTAGATGCGATGCGTCGTGGTGCGGACGACCTTCGCGCCGACGGCATAGACCGTAGCGCTGCTCCAATTGGCTTCGGTCATTCCGGCGTCCGGCTCTGCCGCCGTGCTGGCGATAAGCATCGCCGGCGTGATCGTCATAGGCGGAACAACCTTCACGACGCAGCCTCCGTCAGCATGACGCGACCGCCCTCTGTGACATTCGTCAAAGTGCTCTCCATCTTGCTGGTGTTTCGATCGATGCTGCCGGCCGTTCGGCGAAGCTGCGCCACCTCCTCTCGGAGCGCGCGAATCTCGGAAATCAGACCATCTGAGCCATTGTCGTTTGCGGCGCCGGGGCGACGCACATTGACCATCTCGCCTGGTGACAGGGCGAGGTTGAACAGCTTGGAGTCCGGTGCTCCGGAACCACCCACCTCGAAACTGCCGCCAGTGGCGAAGCCGTTGATATTTCTCCAGAAGTCGATCAAGGCCTGGGGGCGCGCCGCTTGGCGATCCGCCTCCGTCAAAGCCAATCCCCGAGCCCAAGCCACATCGGCGTTATAAGCAGCGGTCGTCGACGAAGCTTTCTTCGAAACCTCGAGAAAGGTCCGGATGAGGCCCTCCAGCTTTTCTCCGTCGCCTGCCCCAGCGACCAGATTAGCCTTCGCCACGCCGTAGCTGAGCGCCTCCCCACTTACGCCCAACTGACCCAGCAGTTCGTCGGCCAGCGATCTCAGGCTGGCAGCCAGTTCCTCGGCCCTATTCATGGCGGCGACGATGGAGTCGCCCAGGCTCTTCATGGCGGTCGCGTGCTCTTCCTGCGCCCTCGCCGCCCGCTCTGTGGCTTGGGCGGCCGCGTCGGTGGCGGCCGCCGTATCGTTGCTCGCCTGCGTGGCGTTCTCCGCCGCCGTGGCGACCTTGTCGAAGGCCGGCGCCAGCGCCATCAGGGCGGCGTACATCTCGGCGCCCGGCTTGGTGGAGACGTCCTGCGAGAGCACCAGATCCTTGAAGCCGTCGCGGCTCAGGTCGGCGGGCAGTTTCAGCTCGGCCAGCTTGCTGGCGACGGCGTCCTTGACCGGCTTCAGCCGCTCTTCCTCGGTCAGGAAATGCTCGGCGAAGAAGGACGCTTGGGCGCCCAAAGCATCGAGTCCTCCAGACAGCTTGATCAGTTGATCGCGCGCGGCCCCGGTGGCGTCGCCGATGCTCTGGAAAGCCATACCCAGTGAAGACAACGCGTCATTGACGCCCTTGATGTCGGCTTCGCGCTGTTTGGCGTCCTCGATGTCGAACAGTTGCTGCTGTCGAACTTGGTTGGCTGGCGCAACGCCGGCGAGAGCCTGCTGGCGCCGTAAGCGCTTGGCGGTTGCGGCATCGCCATTCGCCTCAGCAATCTGGATGTCCAAGTCGAGGCCCTGCGCGGCGATTTGCGCCTGACGCTGGGCCTCCTCAGCAGCGGCTTGGGCCTTGGCCTGCTTCTTGGCTTTCGATGACCCAAAAAGGCTGCCAAGCCCGCCGATGACGGCGCCGATAGCGGCGCCGGCGACATTTCCGATTCCGGGAATGACGGTGCCGGCCGCGGCCAGCGACGCTACGAGGCTCATCCCTCCCAGCGCGCCCGATGCGGCGCCGCTAATCGCCGCGCCTCCCGTACCGCCGATCAGCGTCCCAACACCGCGAACCGCTCCCATGGCCGCGGCAAATTTTTCGGCGGCGCTCTTGCCGGAGGTAAAAGCATTGTCGAGCTGTGCCATGACATTGGCCAGACTCGACAGAGCCGTTGTCCAATCACCCCGATTGATGGCCTCGCCAATGCCCTCTACAGCGCTCTGCACGCTCACGGACTGCTTGGCCCAGTTTTCGGCGTCGATCGCCAGCTTCTCCCATGTCGAGGAGAGGTGCACGCCCTCTGGGTAGGCGTCCCTTAGAGTCTTGATGGTTTCGGACTGCTGGGCATTTACCGCTTTTTGGACTTCAGCGCCCTCTCTCATGACGCCAGTGCGATATTCCCACTCCTTGCCCATAGCACGGATAGCCTCCGCCTCTTCCGGTGTGGAGGCGTACGAGGCCATCATTTCGGTCCTGCGACGATGCAACGCCTCGGTCGATAGGCCCATCGTCTCGATTTCTTCGGCAAGCGTCGCTCGATAGTCGGCCTGACTTCCGAGAAGGCTTATCTGTTCGAGGGCGTCCACCTTCAGTGCTTCGGTACGCTCCTTCAAAGCGCCAGTGTGCTTCTCGACGTTACCCGTGAGACCGGCCAGGATATTGGCGTCCGTCCGCTCTCCCTCGGCGAGAAGGTTCCTGGCTTGAGTCAGGTTTGAGACGGCTGTCGTGACCGCTGCTATCGCCTCCTTCTGCTCGAGAGCCGCCTTTTCCTGCGCCTTGGCGCCGATCGGACCGATCCGAAAGACCTTTTTCGGGTCGGGAGCGTCTTTGAGGTTCTTGCGAGCATCATTGAGATTTAGGGCCGCTTCGGCGACATTCGCTTTGAGGCGTTCAATGGTGTAGCGCTTCACGGATTCAGCATAGCCATCGACCTTGGTCCTGCCGTCGGCAAGATTCTTGGTGAGATTAGCCATGCCGATTGCGGCTAGATCATTTTTATCACTCATCTCACCGAGAGATGGAGCTAGGGCGGCCAGGGACCTTTTCTGTTCTTCAACCCGTTTGCTGACGTCGTCGAGCTTCCCCTTAAAGTCCTCGTGCCGCTTGTTCAGCAGATAGAGACCGCCGCCGAGGAGGCCCACCGCGGCGACGAGAAGACCAAGGGGCGCTAGCGCCAGAGATTCCGCTGCAGCCAATTCTGTCGCCGCTACAGCGCCCGCCTCTTTCGCGACGGTGGTCGCCGCGGTAGCAGCGCCTAGCATGACCTCGCCCGCTGCGGCGGCAGCGGAGGTCTCGGCCACCGCAGTGTTCGCGACAGCCTGGCCCCCGCCCGCGATCGAAGCGGCTTCCGCCGTCGCCGCACTGGCCGCAGAAGCCGCTGCCTGCGCACCTTGGGCGGCAGCCGCGCCGGTCGACGCAACCTGAAGCAGGCCCGTTGAAAGGCCAAGCGCCTTTAGGGCCTCGATGAGATTGACGCCATCGACTTTGGCCTTGAGTAGCGCCTTGGCGACTTCCCCGCCGCCACTCGCCAACACCTTCATAGGATCGCCACCGGACGCGACCGCCGCGACCATATCGATCATCGACGACCCGAGATCTTTCGCGGCCTCCCGAGTCTTTTCGAGCTTCTCCTTGCACTCTTGGGCCGCCTGCCCAGACTTCTCAAAGACACTGGCGGCCGCAGCCTGCTGGCTGGCCGCAGAAGCGGCGCTATGCGCCACGTCATTCAATCTACCAACCAGGTCCTCGACGTCTTTAGCCGCCATCGCCAGTTGCTTGTCGAGCGCGCCAATCGTGCCGCCGAATTGATCGGTCATCTTCTTTGCCGCCGACTGGGCGGCGCTGAGCGCAGTGGTGCCGACGACCGCCTTCTTCAGGTTGGCTACCAACTCATCCAGATCCTTGTCAGCCACAACGGCTCTCCCAAAAGGTTCGGGCCGCGCGCCCCGTCAGGGGAGCAACGGCCCGGTGGTGGTCAGCCGCCCTTGGCGGGGGCCGTCATCGTCAGAAGGTGTTCGGCGTCGAGGGCGATCAAGGCCCGGCGCTCCCACGGCTCCAGCCGCACGCCCTCGTCGCGCTCCCAGGCCTGGATCTCCAGGCGCGAGAGGCGCGAGGGGCCGAACCCGCCGCTCTGGCGGGTCTGGCAGAGGTCGGCGTACCAGGCCCACAGGTGGGCCACGTGCGGCGACAGCGGCGGCGGATTGGCGAGCCGCCAGGTCGCCTCGGGATCACCCTGACGGGCGAGGCTCTCGAGGTGGACCCGCAGCGGCTCGCCGTCGTCCTGCCGCCCGGCGAGCTCGAACTGCTCGCGGGCGTGGGCGATCAGGCCGCGGACTTGCCCGGCATAAAATTTCCGAGGTTGTTCGACGCCGTGGTGACCTGCTCGGCGATCTCGGAATTGCGGCTGACCAGGCGGTAGGCGTTCTCGGGCGACCACTCCTGCTTGATGCCGCGCCAGCCGACCAGGCGGACGGCGGTCAGGCGGTGACCGAAGGCGATGTCGTCCTCGATCGGCGTGAAGTCGGCCTTCTCCGGATTGGCGCGGCCCTGCATGGCCGCGGCCACGGCCTGCTTCTTGCGGCGGTCGTTGACGAGGCGGTTGACCTCGGCCTGGACCTTCTCGGACTGGCCGCCCAGCACCAGCAGGAAGACGCCGGAGCCCGAGCCGTCGGCGCGGACATATTCGACCTCGAAGGGCGTGTCGCCGGCGGCGACGGCGTCGAGATCGTTGAGGTCGAACAGGGTTTCGGCCTGGGTCTTGATCATGGATCTGTCCTTGAAAAGGACGGCCGGGCGCGACCCGGCCGTTGAGTTGAGGGGGACTTCAGGAGGGAGAAAGAGAGGGACCGCGCCGTTAGGCGGCGCTGTCCTGGATCGCGACGATGGTCTGGTCGGTGGCCAGGGCCGCGCCGCCGTTGGCGTTGATCTGGGCCGTGAACGGATAGGTCCGGATCACCGCCTTCTCGCCGTCGTCGGGGGTGTCGCCGGTCAGCTTGATCATCGGCAGGTTGATGACCACGAAGTCGGCGTTGGCGGTGGCGTCCTCGGTGACCGCCAGGACCAGCGAGGTGGTCGAACGGCCTTCGAAGATCGTCTGCAGGGTCACGCCGTCGAACTTGGCGGTGAAGCTGCCCGACACGGCCACGCGCCCGCGCTGGATGTCGTCGACCACGTTGGAGCCCACCACGGCGTCGCTATGGGCGGCGTTGCCGTTGATGGTGATCTGAGCGCCCGTCACGTTGGCGACCGGCGCGCCGTTGACCAGGATCACGCCGTTCACCGCCGTCAGGATGTCGGTCACGGTCTCGGCGGTCGGCGAGGTCAGCACCTGGGCCGCGCCCAGCACGCGGGTGCGGCCTACGGTGTCCAGGCTGATCGTGGCGTTGCCGGTGGCGGGCAGGTTCAGCGCGGCCTGGCCCACCTGCTGGTCGGCGTAGGTCTCCGAGCGGCCAAGGTCCGGATACCACTCCTCGAAGGTGTAGTAGTCGTTGGTGTGGCCGCTGAGCGGGACCAGCGACTTCTTGCCGGTGACGGCGATGGTGGCGCTGGCGATGTTGGTCTCGGCGACCATGGCCGCGCCGTTGACGACGCGCACCGTGGCGACCGTGGCCGTCAGGGCGATGATCAGCAGGTTCTTCTGCGTGTTGGCGGCGTTGAACGCGCCGGCCGTCAGGCGCACAACGTCGCCGATCTTGAAGCCGTCGGTCAGGTACGAGCCGGCGGCGCGGGTCAGGGTCCAGTTCTGGCCCGAAGCGGCGATGCTGATCGTGGCGCCGGTGGCCGAGACGCCAGTGGTCATGTCCTTGCGCAGCAACGAGCCCAGCAGGGTGGCGTAGGTGCCCGGCGACAGCAGGCCGTCGATCTTGCCGGCCGGCTTGACGACGCCCAGGCCGACGCCGGTCGACTGCTGGTGGCCGACGATCTCGTTGCTTTCGAAAGTGTCCGGCGGGGCCTGGAACACGCTGGAGGTGCGGCGCACGACCTGGCCGCCCGTACCGGACGCGGCGGCGCCGAGGCCGGTCTGTTTCTTGTAGACGGTCTTCTTGTTGATGCCCTGGGCGACAGCCATGGGGATCTGCTCCTTGGAAGTTATCGGGAGGGGTGGGGTCAGACGAGGCGGAAGGGCCCGTCCCTTCGGGCGGAGACCGCCGTCAGCTGGTGATCGTGGCCAGGAACGGGACCTGGACGAGCGTGACGTAGCGGTCGCCCTCCAGCGTCGCGGCCAGGATGAGAGGCGTGCGGGCGACCGTCGTGGTCAGGCCGTCGGCGGTGAAGGCCGCGCCGCGATAGAAGGCCGCGCGCAACAGCTCGATGCGCGCGGCGATGTCGGCCACGCCCGCGCCCTGCGGCCAGCACAGCGCGACGACGAACATGCCGCCCTGCTGGAAG
>JAYRLX010000170.1:0-7960 GCA_041905125.1 Caulobacter sp.
GTACGAACGGCTGGGCTTCCAGCATGAGGGGCGCCAGGTGGCGCGCGGCCGGCTGCCGGACGGCCGCTTCGAGGACGACATCCTGATGGGGATGCTGCTCTTCTAGCCGCGCAGGGTCGCCAAGGCCTCGGGGAAACGGCGGGAGAGCGGCGCTTCGATGTCGCCCAGCTCGACCGCGTAGTCGCCGGAGCCTTCGGGTTTCAGACCGGTGACGCGCGCCGTGTTGACCAGCCAGGATTTGTGGGTGCGCACGAAGCCATGGCGAGCGAGGCCTTCCAGCGCGGCGGCGAGCGAGGAGCGGGTCAGGGGGCGGCGGCCGTCTCCCAGGATGAACTCGACATAGTTGCCGGCCGAGCGGACGGCGACGATCTCGGCGACGGGGACGCGGATCAGGCGCGCGCCGTCCTGGATGTCGAAGACCGCCGGCGCCGCCACGGCCCGTTCGAGCGGTTTCTGCCCGCCGCGCATCAGGGCCAGCCAGCAGATGATCGTGGCGGCCGCGTAACCCAGCAGGTCCTTGCGGAATTCGTACAGGAACTCGCCGGGCAGGGGACCGAAACGATAGGTCTCGTGCAGCAAGACGGCGTGAGCGACCTTCCGCAGCGCGACGAAGGCAGCGACATGGATCGCGGAGTAGACGAGGGCGGCGACGATGTGGGCTGGCGCGGCCGCCCACCAGCGCGGCTTGGTCCTGACCATCCAGACGGCCATGGCGGCGGGGATCGCGGTGAGCGCCAGGATCGCCAGGGCGCTGCTGATCTCCCAGATCGCCGGCCTGACCAGACCCAGACGCGGCGCGTCGTGCTGCACCGTCAGGATGTTGACTAGGCAGATGGCGACGAACAGGCTCACGCAGAGGGCGTAGGCGCGGGTCAGCCACAGGCGCTCTTCGCCGGTCATCCCGAAAACGCCGCTGCTTGTCCCTGGGGCTGCGCCGGTCATCCCCGCTGGCGGCCGCTGATCCCGAGGCGCTTGGCCGGCCGAGGCGGGGCGCGGCAGGTCATGGGCATCGCTGTTCAAGCCGGACTTTCCCCTCATGACCACGACCGCGCAACCGATCGATCGACGCTACGACCTGGACTGGATTCGGGTCGGCGCGTTCTTCCTGCTGATCCTCTACCACACCGGCATGTTCTATGTGCCGTGGGAATGGCATGTGAAGACGCCGCATGTCGTGGAGGGACTCATGCCCCTCATGCTGCTGACCAATCCCTGGCGACTGACGCTGCTGTTCCTGGTGTCGGGCGCGGCGACGCGGTTCATGGCCGACAAGACCACGGTGGGCCAGCTGACCGGCGCGCGGATCGCCCGCCTGCTGCCGCCGCTGCTGTTCGCGATGTTCGTGATCGTGCCGCCGCAGTCCTACTATGAGATTGTCGAGTATCTGGCCCAAAATCCCAGCGCGCCGGTGGGCGTCGAGAACTTCTGGCTCCGGTATGTCACGGCTTCGGGCCATTGGTGCGGGACCGACGGCGAATGCCTGACCACCCCAACCTGGAACCACATGTGGTTCGTCGCCTACCTGCTGTTCTACACGCTGGTCCTGGCGCTCATGCTGCTGGTCTGGAAGCAGGCTGGCAAGCGGATCCAGCAGGCCTCGGAATATCTGTTGAAGGGCGTTGGCCTGTTCGCCTGGCCGATCCTGTTTCTCGCGATGCTGCGCGCCACCCTCTATGCGAAGTACGGCGAGACCCACGCGCTGGTCGGCGACCACTACGTACACGCCGTTTCGTTCAGCGCCTTCCTGCTGGGCTTTGGTCTCGCCAAGTCCGACACTCTGCGTGAACGCCTGATCGCGGTCCGCTGGCCAGCGCTGATCGTCGCGGTCGCCGCCTGGGCGGGATGGAGCATCTATGTCTGGACCTATCGCCACGACACCCCGATCCCGTCGCCGCAGCTGAAGCTGACCATGCGCTTCGTGTTCGCCACGGACACTTGGTGCGCCATCGTCGCCATCCTGGGCTTTGGGGCCAAGCATCTGACGCGTGGCGGGCCGGTGCTGCGTTACCTGACCCTGGGCGTCTTCCCGTTCTACCTGGTCCACCAGACCCTGATCGTGGTCATGGCCCACCATCTGGCGAAGCTCGGCCTGCCCCAGGGGCTGGAAGGGGCGATCCTGGTCGCGGCCACGTTCGCCGGCTGTTTCGCGACCTACGAGATCGTGCGACGCATCCCGGGCGTCCGGATCCTGTTCGGCCTGAAGGGTCAGCCCGCCGAGGCGCTGGCCAGCCGGCCGCCCGCCCTGGCGTAGGCCTGGGTCCCGCGGGTGATCACGGCGTCGTCGGGAACGATCTCGGCGACGCCGATGTCGCTGGCGCCCGCCAGGCGCTCATAGAGCGCGCCGAAGTCTCGCAGGGTCACCTCCTGCAGCGTCTGGATCGAGTCGATCACGAAATAGACCTGCTGGAAGTCGTCGATCCGGTAGAGCGTGCGCATCACCCGCTCCAGGTCGAAGCCGATGCGATTAGGGGACGGATCGTCGAGAGCGAAGATCGACTCCGATCGCGACGAGACGATGCCGGCTCCATAGATCCGCAGGCCCGCTGGCGTGTTCATCAGACCGAACTCCACCGTGTACCAGTAGAGGCGCGCCAGGTTCGCCAAACGTCCCAGGCCCAAGGCGCGGCGGCCGCCCTCGCCATAGGCCTGCATGTAGTCGGCGAAGGTCGGGTCGGTCAGCATCGGCACGTGGCCGAAGACATCGTGGAAGATGTCCGGCTCTTGCAGATAATCCAGCTCATGCGGCTTGCGGATGAACTGGCCGGCCGGAAAGCGGCGGTTGGCGAGGTGGTCGAAGAACACGTCGTCGGGCACCAGGCCTGGTACGGCGACCACGCTCCAGCCCGTCAGGCGCTGCAGCTCTTCATTGATGCGGTGGAAATCCGGAATGCCCGCGCGGTGCAGGTCGAGGGCGTCGAGGCCGCGCAGGAACGCGTCGCACGCCCGGCCATGCAGCATCTGGGCTTGACGTTCGTAAAGGGTGATCCAGACGTCGTGCTCAGCCTGGGAGTAAGACTCCCAGCCCTGATCGATCGTCCAATCCTGGTTCGCTCCCGGCGGGGGCGCGCTGTTGAAGCCTTCTCCGCTCATGCGAGAACGCTACGCCCCGATTTTCGCAAAAGCTGTTCGGAGTTTGCGCCGATCGCGCGATTGCGCGGACAGGTTTGCCGCCTAGTGCGAGATTCGAGGCCGAAGCTTGTACTGTCCGTGGTCGAACGACTCGAAGATCACCGCGGTCTGCGGATGGCCGACCGGCTCGCCGCTGTCGTCCGGCAGCAGGTTCTGCTCGGAGACATAGGCGACGTAGCTGTTGTCCTCGTTCTCGGCCAGCAGGTGGTAGAACGGCTGGTCCTTGGTGGGGCGGATCTCCTCGGGGATCGATTGCCACCACTCTTCCGTATTGGCGAACACCGGGTCGACGTCGAACACCACACCCCGGAACGGGAAGATGCGGTGACGGACGACTTGGCCGATCGCGAACTTGGCGAGTCTCGAATTCATGGTTTGGAGAATAGCATCTCTAGCTGACTGAAAGCTGAACGTAGAGACTTCCGAACCCGGAAGACAAGGCGGCGTCTTCCGGAGCGCGAGTCACGTGCTATGGTCGACTCGAAGTGAGGCGTCGCAACCGTTCGCGACGCTTGCGAGACAGGTGGTTTGAACCATGTCGGAGGCGCCGCGCGCGCCCGGCGCCCCACAAGGGCGGCGCCGGCGGTCGCCGGAGGAGTCGTCGTGTTACGCGGCGCTCGATCTCGGCACCAACAACTGCCGCCTCTTGGTGGCTACGCCTTCGCCGCGCGGCTTCCGTGTGGTCGAGGCCTATTCCCGTATTGTCAGGCTGGGCGAAGGGCTGTCCCAGAGCGGTCGGCTGTCAGAGGCGGCCATGGACCGCTCGCTGGCCGCCCTGAAGGTCTGCGCCGAGAAGATCCGCCGCCGCAAGGCGATCCGGGTGAAGGCCGTGGCGACCCAGGCCTGCCGGGGCGCGACCAATGGTCCCGATTTCGTGCGGCGCGTCCATGAAGAGACCGGCCTCAAGCTGCAGATCATCAGTCCCCGCGAGGAGGCTCAGCTTTCGGTCGCCGGCTGCATGAGCCTGTTCGACCGCGAGCAGGACGCGGCGCTGGTCGTCGATGTCGGCGGCGGCTCGACCGAGCTGTCGTGGGTGGACCTGAAGGGCGGGGGGCTGGACGCCCG
The DNA here is from genome assembly GCA_041905125.1 of Caulobacter sp. Lineage (GTDB taxonomy): Bacteria > Pseudomonadota > Alphaproteobacteria > Caulobacterales > Caulobacteraceae > Caulobacter. The sequence continues at coordinate 4,195 of JAYRLX010000170.1, forward strand.
TCCCCGGCAGTTCGCCGCCTGGAAGCTGCCGATCAAGGCGTGGCTGTCGATCCCGGTGGGCGTGGTGACCCTCGCGGAGCGCTTCCCAGAAGGCGAGACGGCCAACGAGACGTGGTTCCGGGCCATGGTCGACGATGTGAAGGCGCGGATCGAGGGCTTCCCTCACGCCGAGCCGATGCGGCCGATTTTCGCGGAGGGACGGGCGCACCTGGTCGGCACCTCGGGCGCGATCACCAGTTTGGCGGGTCTGCATCTTGGCCTGCCGCGCTATGACCGAAACGTCGTCGACGGCCTGTGGATGCGGCGCGATGACTGCGATGCGGCGGCCGAGCGCCTGTTGTCGCTTACGTCCGCCGAGCGCGCTCAGGAGCCCTGCATCGGCGCCGACCGCGCCGATCTGGTGCTGGCGGGCGCCGCGATCCTGCAGGCGGTTCAGGAACTTTGGCCCTGTTCGCGCGTGCGTGTCGCCGATCGAGGGCTTAGAGAGGGGCTTCTGATGTCCCTGATGTCCGACCAGCAGAAGCGCCCGCGGCGGCGCCGTCGCGGTGGGGCGTCCAAGAAACCGGTGTCCGCATGAGCGAAGATCCTCCCCGCCGCCGCATGGTCAAGCCGCCTTCGGGCGGCTCAGAAGGCGGGCGCGGCAAGCCGGCGCGCCTGAAGACGGCCTATGGCCGCACGCCCAGCCAGCAGGCCTGGCTGGAGCGCCAGATCAACGATCCGTTCTCGGCCAAGGCCCGGGCGCTCGGCTATCGCAGCCGCGCGGCGTTCAAAATCAGCGAGATCGACGACAAGTTCCATTTCTTCCGCAAGGGCGCGAAGGTCATCGACCTCGGCTGCGCGCCCGGCGGCTGGCTGCAGATCGCGGTCGAACGCGGCGTGACGAACCTGGCGGGCATCGACCTGCTGCCCGTCGATCCCGTAGCGCCGGCCCACATCCTGGAGATGGACTTCACCGCCGAGGGCGCGCCCGAGAAGCTTATGGAGCTGCTCGGCGGCGAGCCCGACCTCGTGATGTCGGACATGGCTCCCAACACCGTGGGCCACCGCGAGACCGACCACCTGCGGATTGTCGGCCTGATCGAGATCGCCGCCGAGTTCGCCGTGGATGTGCTGAAGCCTGGCGGCGCCTTCGTCGCCAAGGCCTTCCAGGGCGGCGAGACGGCCGAGATCATCGGCAAGCTCAAGCGGCACTTCACCAAGGTGCAGCACTTCAAGCCCAAGGCCAGCCGGCAGGATAGTTCGGAGGTCTTTCTCGTCGCGACGGGGTTCAAGGGGCGGTGAGCGACCGGGGGGGCGTCATCGGAGGACTGGTCGCCAAGCCGTTCAGGAACTTGGGGATCGCGGTCGGCTTCGTGCTGCTGGTCGCCGCCTGCGCGATGGTCGGCTACATGCACGCCGGCTGGTCGTTCGGCGACGCGCTCTACATGGTGACCCTGACCATTTTCACGGTCGGCTACGGCGAAGTACGGCCGATCGACACCGACTACTTGCACGCCGTCACCATGGCCACGATGGTGTTCGGGTGCACGGGCGTCATCATCGTCACCGGTTCGCTGGTGCAGGCGCTGACCCAGTCTCAACTCGAACAATTCTTTGGAAAGCGCGTGGAACGCGACATCGATCGCCTGGACGGCCACATCATCATCTGCGGCTTTGGCCGCATCGGGCTCATGCTGGCTGGCGAGCTGGCGTCCGTCGGCGAGACCTTCGTCGTCGTCGAGCGGGACGAGGCGCGCTGCCAGGAGGCGAGGGAGCTCGGCTATCTGTGCCGTCACGCCGACGCCACGGACGAGGACGTCCTGCGGACCCTACATGTCGAGCGGGCCAAGGTGCTGGCCACCGTGCTGCCGGACGACGCCGCCAACGTCTTCATCACCCTGTCGGCGCGCAGTCTCAATTCGAAGCTCGAGATCATCGCCCGCGGCGAGCGGCCGACGACCGAGCGCAAGCTGATGCAGGCCGGCGCCGACCGCGTGGTCATGCCGGCCCATATCGGCGCCGAGCGGATCGCCGAGATGATCCTCTATCCGCGTCTGGCGCATTTCCTGCGTGGTTCCGAGCCGAAAGGCGACGGCACCGACGAAGGCCTGGCCAAGCTGGGTCTGGACCTGCGGGTCATCACCGCGCCCCCGAACCTCGGCGCTCGGAAGGCTACCGTCCGGGAGCTCGAGCGGCGCGGCGGCGGCGTGCTGATCGTGCGGATCGAGCGGGCCGATGGGACGGTGATCGAGAGTCCGTCCCCCGGCGAGATCATCAGGACTGGCGACGCCCTGGCGGTGGTTTCAAAGTCAGGCAGCTTGAGCCTGGATGGTCTCGCGGACTGACGCTGGAGTTGTCGGCGCGCGTCGCCTCATCTTCAAGTCGCTGAATTTTATCGGAAACTTGTGTTTTTGATCTCTCTTCCCACGCGGTTCGTCCGCGTGGGGTCTAGCGGACGCTGTCCGTGCTTACGAGAGACCTGCCATGTCCAAGACCCTCAGCCTCGCCTTGGCGCTCGCCGTCGCCCTGTCGAGCCTCAGCGCCGCCAACGCCGCCGCGCCTTGCCGCGACGCCAAGGGCAAGTTCATCAAGTGTCCGCCGCCGGCCGCCGCTCCGGCCAAGCCCACCAAGTGCAAGGACGCCAAGGGCAAGTTCGCCAAGTGCGGGACGCCGGGCGCCAAGCCGGTCTAGGCGGGGAGGGCGGCGCCGGCCGGCTTGGTCGTCGCCGCCGTTCGTCCATCCAGAAAAATTCATCTCCATTTCGCGCCGACTCCGGGTCGACAACTGCCGACCTCGCGGCTATATCCGCGCCGCAAAATGGAGACTCCGATGGAGATTCGCGAAGGGCTCACCTTCGACGACGTTTTGCTCGAACCCGGCCCGTCCGACGTCATGCCCACCCAGGTGACGACCGAGACCCGGTTCACGCGTGAAATCAGTCTGAACATTCCGCTCGTGTCCGCCGCCATGGACACGGTGACCGAAAGCCGCCTCGCCATCGCCATGGCGCAAGCCGGCGGCCTGGGCATTCTTCACCGCAACCTCACCAACGAGGAGCAGGCCGACCAGGTCCGCGAGGTGAAGCGCTACGAAAGCGGCATGGTCATCAACCCGCTGACCATCCACCCCGACACCACCCTGGCCGAGGTCCGCGAGATCAAGGCCCGCCGCAAGATCTCGGGCTTCCCGGTCGTCGAGCGCGGCTCGGGCAAGCTGGTCGGCATCCTGACCAACCGCGACATGCGCTTCGAGGGCGACGACAAGGTCCCGGCCTCGGCGCTGATGACCCGCGAGAACCTGATCACCGTCTCGGAAGGCGTCGATCAGCGCGAGGCGCGCGAGTTGCTGCGCAAGCACAAGATCGAACGTCTGATCGTCGTCGACGAGGCCTATCGCGCCGTCGGCCTGATCACGGTGAAGGACATCGAGAAGGCCCAGGCTCACCCCCTGGCCGCCAAGGACGACAAGGGCCGCCTGCTGGTCGGCGCGGCCTCGACCGTCGGCGACGCGGGCTTTGAGCGCTCGATGGGTCTGGTCGACGCCGGCGTCGACGTCGTCGTCATCGACACGGCCCACGGCCACTCCAGCCAGGTCGCGCAAGCGGTCTCGCGCCTGAAGCGCGAAGCCAACCGCGTCCAGATCGTGGCCGGCAACATCGCCACCTACGACGCCGCCCGCGCCCTGATCGACGCGGGCGCCGACGCGGTGAAGGTGGGCATCGGGCCGGGCTCGATCTGCACCACCCGTATCGTCGCGGGCGTGGGCGTGCCGCAGCTGACCGCGATCA
>JAYRLX010000001.1:0-50929 GCA_041905125.1 Caulobacter sp.
CCGGATCTCGGGCGCGTGGGTGGACCTGGGCTCCTTCGGCGGCGACGCAGGGCGCAGCGCATACCAGGTCGCCGTGGCCAATGGGTTCACCGGCACCGAGGCCGACTACGGCAATCTGCCGATCACCAAGGCCGCGATCGCTCAGACCGCCGCGAGCAACGCGGACGCCAAGGCCGCCCTCGCTGATGCGAAGGCCGGCGTCGCTCAAACCGCCGCCGACAACGCCGACACTAAGGCCGCCTTGGCCAGCACTAAGGCCGGCATCGCCCAGGCCGCTGCGGACGCCGCGAACCAGGCCCGCGACAGCGCGGTGTTCAAGGCCGTGTACGCGACCCGCGACGCCCTCTACGCCGACCTTGCGCATCCCGCGCCGTGCTTCGGTGTCGTCTATGACGATCCGACCGCCGCGTACAACGGCACCTATTCGAAGGCGGGCGCGTCCGGCGTGGGCGGCTGGACCAAGCTCGACACGTCGGGCGGTCTGAACTTCCAGCAATTGCCGATCGAAACCGGCTACGTCATGGCCCTGGTCGACAACGTCGGCCGCGCCGCCATGATGATCACGGCGGCCGGCGAGGTCGCCTGGGTCAAGCTGGTCAACCAGTCGATCAAGACGGCGGCCCTCCAGGATCTGGCGGTCACTCGGCTGAAGATCGCTGACGGCGCCGTCGACCTGACCAAGCTGGACGCGGCCTTCAGCGGCTTCATTCCCCAGGCGATGGACCCGACGATCACCGGCGGGATCGTCTGGGCGCTCACGGATATCAACGGCCGCTACGCCATGGCCGTACAGCAGGACGGCAGCGTGCTGCTGCCCAAGTTCGTCTTCCCGGCCGGTTCGGTGACCCGCGCCAAACTCGACCAGACCGACGTCGCACCTTTTGTCCCGCAGTACCTGGACCCGGCGATCACCGGCTTCGTTTGGGCCCTGACTGATCCAAACGGGCGCTACGCCTTGGCGGTGGCCGCCGACGGGTCGATCTCGATGCCGAAGTTCAGCCTGCCAGGCAATTCGGTTACGCGAGCGAAGCTCGACCAGTCGGACATTGTGCCGTTCTTGGGCCAGTACCTGGACCCGGCGATCACGGGTTTCGTGTGGGCGCTCTCGGACCCGAACGGCCGGTATGCCGTCGCGGTGAAGCAAGACGGCACTGTGATCGCTCCCAAGCTGTCGATCCCGGCCGGAACGATCACCGAGGCTATGCTGGCCGTCGCCCTGGCCGGGAAGCTGCCGGCGACGCTCTCCAGCGAGAGCGGCTACGTCTACGCGATCACGGATAGCGCGGGCCGCATAGGTCTCGGGATCAAGGCCGACGGCACGATCGTCGGCAAGATCCAGAACGCGCTGACCGACGGCTCGGTTACGACCGTGAAGCTGGCTGACCAGGCGGTGACGGAAGCCAAGTTCGAAAAGCAGCTGCAGCGGACCATGGTCCCGCACGTCCAGGACGTGGTCCAGGTCATGCCTGATCTGTGGCGCGCGGACTTCGGGGACATCGGCCTGCGAACGGCCGTTGACGGCTCGTTCTGGGAGACCATGCCTAACTCGCCAACGCGTAACTTGCGCGGCGTGAACAGCTCGGGCACGGCGATCCAGTTTCGCCGAACCGAGGGTCTACCTTTCAGGGGCAAGCGCTATGTCGGGGCGTTTGACCCAGGCGCGGTGGCGTCGATGCGCGAGCGCGGCACACTGGCCGCTGGGAGCGCCTATCCGCCGGCGCCTACGAGCCCGATCGCGGGCGACTACTATCACTTCCGCGACACGGCAGGTGCGACGCTGGGCGGTATCGGCTTCATTGTCGGCGATCTGTCTGTTTACGACGGCTCGGCTTGGAGCAAGCAAACCGCGCCGACATCGGCCGGAGGAACCTACGCAACGCGCCAGCCCGGCGACTGGTGGCTCGTCTCGGCCGCCGGCACCTTCGATGGCGTCACCTATGCCGTCGGCGACCGCATCGTCTATGTCGGCGGCCAGGCTGGTGGCGGCCCGGTTTACGCCCGCTGGTGCAAGGGCAACACGACCAAGGGCGAGCTGTTCTATCGCGGCGAGTTCGACCCAGCCGGTGGCGCGCCGTCGGCGCCGATCGACGGCGATGTCTGGCAGGCCTCGGCGGCCGGAACCGTGGCGGGCTTCACCCTGGCTATCGGCGACTACCTCGTCCGAGAGGGTGGCGTCTGGGGGCCGGTCTACAATGACACGATCCGCGCTGTCGCTGCGGGCGCTTGGATCTCGCTGCCCTGTCGCGCCTCCGCTTCGGAGTGGGAGGCGCGGCGGACGGACAAGAGCGCCACGCGCGCCGCCGTGCTGCTCAAGACCCGCCGCCAGCAGTCACCGAAGTCGAGCCGCTACGACATCGTGATCTGGGGCGACAGCATGCCTGGCGCGGGCGGCTTCGGTACGCTCCTCGCCCAGAAGCTCGGGCGCACCGTCGTGACGAACAGCTACGGCGGGGGCACCGACCGCGATGTGCTGTCGATGATGGAGTACGAGATCGCCCGCAATGGCGATCGTTATGCCGGTGCGCTGCATCTGTGCTGGTCAACCCAGAACAACACCCCGGAGTCGCCGCCGGGGATCAACGCCGCCATGGCCCGCGAGACCAAACTGCGCCAGGCCGAGCTGATCGGCGCGCGCGACGGCCGCATCCTCTTCATGTCCGTGATGGGCACCCGGAACATGACGTGGACGGGCTCGCGGCTGAAGGCCGACCAGCTGGAGACGGCCTTTGCCGGCGCCGGGGCTCTGGTCGAACATGAGGACTGGCTGACCCGCATGTTCCCTGGTCAGTGGTGCTCACCGCGCCAGATCCTGCTCTCGGCCGCCGTGGGGCGGACCACGCTGGATCCGCAGTTCTCGGGATCGACTGAAGCACAGATCGCCGCGAGCTACGGGATCATCCCCTTCAGCTTCTACAGCTACAGCACGCCGCTACCCTACGCGGCGGCCCAGCTGAACTATGTCGGGACTTGGTCGACGGCCGGCCTGCCGACCGGCGGCGCAGACAAGGACTACTACATCCGCACCGCCAATCCCGGGGCGGGCCAGCGCGTCGGCGACCTGCTGATCAACGTCGCCGGCACATGGACCGAATGGGTCCAGGACACCGTCCACCCCAGCGCCCTCGGCGCTGATCCCTTGGCCACGGGCGTCGCGGCCAAGATCGACGCGAACTTCTACTAGGAGCAGGACCCATGGGTCAGAAAGTCGTTCTCAGCGAGGCGTTCACCGACACCTCGCTCCCCATCCTCTATGACGATGCCATGCAGGCGGCTGGCACGCTGGCGATCTTGGATTTCGGCCACAGCCTGGGCGGGTTCGCTGGCGTGCCGGTCGACGGCTCACAACTTCCGAACGTGGCTTGGAAGTCGGCCAACCAGCTGGTGGCGGGCGCGCCGGGACAAGCGGCCCTCGCGCTCAATTTCCAGACCAACCAAGCGGCTGGTGTGGCCAGTGTTCCGATTAAGGAGCGCACGCCGAAGAAGGGCTTGAACATCATCTATTCGCAGGCGAATGACATTGCGAACAACTGGAATCGCGTCCAGATCCCGCAAGCGATCTTCGACTACATGGTCGCCAACATCGGCCACGCCTTCTACTGGTCCGTCTGGCATCGGGTAACGCGATCGGGTGTCCAGGGCGCGCCCTATGGCGGCTTCATGAACTTCGGCGTGGACACCGCCAACACCCTGATGGTGGCGGAGTACAAGAGCGGCGGCGCGATCTCCGGAGGCATCACGCCCAACCAAGGGAACGTAAAGCGCCTCGGCGCTGACGCTACGCCGGCCAACAGCTATAACACCGTCGCCAACCAGCTCATCCAAGCGGCGGTCCAGGGGGTGACGGGTTCGATTGGCAGCTGGGATCGGTCGCGAGCCCTGCCTTACTTCTGGGGCCATGGCGCCGCCTTCAGCAACTTACACATCGCTCACTCGGGCATCCTGTATCGACTGACCCTGGAAGACCTTACGGTCTCCGGCCGGACCTACGCTCAGGCTGCCGCCATCGATCAGGCGCTCTGGGCAGCGGCCTTCGCTGCTGGCGGAAAGTTCTACGGCGACACGTACACCGATGTGACGAGCTATCCCTGATGCACAAGCTCGTTGGCTTGGCGTGGTGGATTGGTCTTCCGCAAAGTAGGGGCTATCTTCTTGCGGCCATGGATCTTCCCGTCACCCTGCTCGAACAACTCAAAGGCCCTCCGCCTGTCGTTCAGGAGCTCAAGGCTGAAATGCCGGCGAGCTTCGTCGCGGCTGCAGACGAGGCTGATCGCGTCACGGACGCCTGGATCGAGCGGGGAAAGGTTGCTCGCAGCGCGCTGAAGGATTGGCGTGCGGAGATAGGGGATCAAGCGTTCGTGCCACAGGCTGAACAGCTGGTCGCCTTTCTAGAGCAGCGCGCCGAGGAGTTCGCCGCGCAGGGCGCACGGGCGGAAAAGGCCTATCGGCGAGATATCAAAAGAGCGTTTCAGATTTCGCCTGCAGCTGGGGTTCAGCACCGGCAGCTCGCGGAGCGCTTGATGGCCGCAGCGAAGCGAAATCTGGAAGAGCAGCTCGACTTTGCGCTGTTTATGAGAGCGCAGCTGGCAGAGGCGCGCAGCGCTGAAATTGTCGCGACGTTCGAGGATCCCGATGAGTTGGCGGCTTTCTTGGACAGGCTGACGGCTTGACCATTAAAGTCTCCATCGTCGGGTCTTTCGTCGACGAATTGGGCAAGCTCCCGCCCCATCGGAAACGCGCGGCAGGCGCGGCCCTGCAGAAATTTGCTCGGGAGCCCGCGCTGCCGAGTCTGCGGTTCAGGGTCTTGGCCGGTACGGATGACCTGTTCATCATCAGTGCCGGCCAGGGCGATCGCATCATCCTCAAGCGTATTGAAGATGACCACTACAGCGCTATCGATGTCGGCCCCCACGACAACGTCTATAGGCGCTGGAACCGCCGCTAGGGCAGTAAGCTTATCCGGTTGGCGAGTAGATCGGCGGCGGTCCGGCAGCTCGGCAGCGTCTCGGATTCGGGCAAAATTGCCATGCCGCCGAGAGCGTCTCCGAGCATGTAGATGAGCAGCTGCAGCTTCATATTCTTTCCGCCCGGCGGCACGAATTGCTGTTCGACCCAGCGCCTCATCACCTCAATGTTGCCGAAGCACCGAACCTCCATGTGAAAAGGTGGGCCAGGCTTCTCCTCGCCAGAAAGGAGAAGGCCAAATTGACCGGGAGGCGCGAGGCGCGAAACGTGGTGCTCGATGCGTGTCGCAAGCCAAAGTGTGTCGAACATGTCGAGGTCGATCATCGGGAGCGACATGCCATTGCCTTGCCGCCGGCTCGCTTGAACAATGGCGATGCCGTAATTGAAACCGCTGAAGGGCTGGTCTTCAGGGATAGGGAAGCCCAGGCGGCCGAAGCGCTCAGCGAGATAGTCATTGAGCCAGGCCTGGATCGCAGCCTCGTCCAAACTACCGCCGGCGTCGGCTACTGCGGTTAGCACCGCTAAGAAGTCCCGCAGGCCGGCGCCGATATTCGCGAGCCTCACCACGACTGCCTCTGGCAGCGTCGCGAAAAGCACGGCGACGCCCGCTGAGTGCTTCTCGCCTAGAGCCTTATGAACCTCCGCCCGCGCGTCAGCGGTCGAAACGATGGAAAGCGCAACGATCGTTTTGAAGTCATGTGCGACGGCGGAGAATTCCCTTAGGGCATTCTTGCCCTTGAGGACTTGTCCGCGCCGCCACCTGCCGATCCATGTCTTGGCTTGCCTGAGGTTGTGCTGGTTCGCTTTGGCGTAGGAGCGTGTCAGGCTGGTGCACCAAAAGAGCACCGCGATGTCCCCACACAGCCAAGCCAAGTCGCATGGCTCGTCGTTCCCGTAGTTTTCGGGCGTGAAGAGGAAGTCGGAGCCAAGGCTGAACTCCGACATGGCATGAAGGATCTCTTCTTGAGTGCTGGCGAACTTCTTCCCGGCCATTCCCTGTCCCTGACCAGCGAGCCGAGACGGCGCGCGTAGCGGCAGCTAAGCCTTAACCACGCGCGGGAGTCGAGCCCGCCGCACGCCGCCGTGCGAACGGCAATCGCATCTCAAACAATCGGGGGTCCACATGGACAAGAACCGCCTGCTGGGCGGCGTGGTCACGGCTGTGATCGTGTTTCTGCTCACTCTGCCCGAGCTGGTGGGCGTGCTGCTCGCCGAACCGCCGCCGACCACGCGAAAGGCCTGGCGCTCGGTCATCGAAGCGGTCGCGTCGATGGGCGTGGCCTTCGCCGTCGGGATCCTGTGCGCCAACTGGTCGGCCGGGGTCATGACCGCGGTGATCCAGCACTTCCTCCACATCGAGCTGAAGGTCGATCCGCTCGCCACGGGGGTGGCGCTGGCGGTGCTGGTCATGCGCCTTGGCCCGACGATCGTCGCCCAGCTGGAGAAGCGCGCCAGCCGCAAGATCGACGAGGTGCTGCCGTGAGCGCCCTCGCCATCCTCGACCTCTCCCTGCTCTGGGCAGCGGCCTACGCCTTCCACTGGCGCGGTCATCTGCTGGGCCGGCGCGCGGAGGGATGGCCCCAGGCGCCGCGCAGCGTTCGTCGCGCTCTCGACCTGGCGGCCGGCGGGTGCTTCCTCGCGGGCCTCGCCGTCCTGATCTTCCGGGCCGCGCCGAACCTGGCGCACTTGGCCGTCGATACCTCGATCGCCGTCTACGCGATCGTCATGGCGATCAACGTCGCCCGCCAGCGCGCCACGCGCGGCTGACCAACACGCGAACCCGGTTCGCGTCTCTCCCGAAAACCTGAACCTTGAGGAGGCAGGCCATGAAGCCGAGCCCGCGATGCATCGCGTTCATCAAGAGCTTCGAGAAGTGCAAGCTCGTCGCCTACATGCCGACCAAGAACGATCGGCCGACCCTGGGCTGGGGATCGACCGGCCGGGACATCAAGATGGGTATGACGTGGACCCAGGAGCAGGCCGACGCCCGCTTTGACCGCGACCTGGCCATGTTCGCCGCTGGCGTCGAGCACTTGATCGGTGGCGCGCCGACGAACCAGGCGCAGTTCGACGCCATGGTCTCGTTCGCCTACAACGTTGGCCTCGATGACGACGCGGACGACATCGCCGAAGGCTTCGGCGACAGCACGCTGCTGAAGAAGCACAAGGCCGGCGACTTCAAGGGCGCGGCCGACCAGTTCAAGTTCTGGAACAAGCAGAAAGGCGTCGTCCTCGCCGGCCTGACCCGGCGCCGTGGCGCCGAGGCCGCCATGTATCGGGGCGAGCTGTGAGCGTCCTGGCCGCCTGGGCCATCCGTGCGGGCGGGTGGCTGAAGGCCTTCGCCAAGACCCGCCTCGGCCGCGCGGTGCTCGCGGTCCTGTTCCTCACCCTCCTGGTCGCGCTGGCCTGTCGCCTGAGCTACGGCGCCGGCGTGAACCACGAAAAGGCCGCCGAGGGCAAGCGCCGCGCGGCGGCGGCCAAGGTCGTGCAGCGCGTGGCGGCCAAGGGGCGCGAGATCTCGGCCGCCGTCTCGCGCCAGCTCGACGCGCGGAAAGTCGAGATCCGCACCGTCACCCACACCCTGACGAAGGAGGTCCCCGTCTATGTCCCTGTCCAAAGCGATCTGGCTTGCACTGTGCCTGTCGGCTTTGTGCGCCTGCACGACGCCGCAGCCCATGGCTCCACCCTTCCCGCCGCCCCCGACGGACCTGTCGAAACCCCTTCCGGAGTTCCGCTCTCTGCCGTCGCCGAGACGGTCGCCGCCAACTACGGCGTCGCCCTCGAATGGCGGGCTGAGGCCCTAGCCTGGCGCGAGTGGTACGCGCGCCAGGCCGACCTCTGGAAGAAGAACATCAGGCCGCCGGATCCGGCGTCTGACCGCTCGCCCTAGGAGGCGGAGCGACCGACCAATCGGCCGCTACTCATGCGGTTCCGCCATGGCTTCAAGCATCAGGGCGGGATCGTGGGCGACTGCCTTCCAAAGCAGCTCGCTGAGTAGCCGCTGGTACATCGAGAGCTCTGACCTGGCGGCCGACGTCTTGATGGCCGCTTGCAGGGTTCTTCGAGCCTCTGCCGCGTCGAGATCCCCGCCGCGCAAGCTGACCAGCTTGTCCATCTCGATCGCGGCATGCGCCGCCGTCATGACGGTCGGTGCGACGTCCTGTCGGGCGACCTCAGCCGCCATCCAGACTTCGCCCGCGCCCAGCTCGACAAGCCGGAAGCCCAAGGCGTCGACGCCGAGGCGCACCCGTTCCTTCCAGATATCCTTCGGTTCGCTCATGCCTTGCTCCTCAGAGTGAGAGCCTACCGACCATCGGGACCATAACCGCGATAGGCGTTGTAGGCGCAGTTGGCGCGCCTGGTCTTCCAGATCTCGATGTCCCGCGCGCTAGGCGCCTTCAGCTGGGTCCAAGACCCGCCCTTGGCCGTCCTGGCCGAGACGGTCACGAAGCCCTCGCACGGAAAGCGCCCGTCGCTGACGACGGTGCACCGCGGATGTCGGCCCCATCCGATCGTATCGGGGCCAAGCACCTGAACCATGACCTTCAGCGAGACCCGCTGAGTGACGCCGCAGCGTCCGCAGTGTGATCGCAGCTGCCAGCCTAGGACGTGCATCTCGCCCAGGGTCAGCGCCGTAAGCGGCATAGCCGGCGGACAGACGCGATCGGGGCTTGGTCCACCCATCTCCAGTTTCCAGCCTTCTTGCCCGGACCTCGGGCGGGACCGGCGCGCGCCAACGCGCCGATCGACGAGTGCTCCCTCGTCACGCACCGCCGTCGATCGCCGACGGCCCGTCCGCCCTGCCCAGGGCGGCGGACTCATAAGCGCCAAGAGGAGCTTCCCGCAAATGAAATGTTCCGTAAATGTTCACGTTCCGCCATGCGACCCGGTGACGCCTGCTGAACCGGCAGCGCCATGGATTGGCGGCAAGCGCCACCTGGCCAAACGCATCTGCCAGATCCTGGCCGCGACGCCTCACGACGCGTACTGCGAGCCGTTCATTGGCATGGGCGGCGTATTCCTTCGTCGCGCCGTGCGGCCGAGCGTCGAGGTCATCAACGACGTGTCAGGCGACGTCGTAACGCTTTTCCGCGTCCTGCGGGCTCACCCCGAGGCGCTGCTCCGCGAGCTGCGCTGGCGGCCGGCGATGCGCGCGGAGTTCGATCGCCAGAAGGCCATAGCAGCCCACGACCTGACCGACGTCGAGCGGGCCGCCAGGTTCCTCTACCTTCAGGTCTTGGCGTTCGGCGGGAAGGTGCGCGGGCGGAACTTCGGCGTGGATCCGTCCGCGCCGCACAACTTCGATATCCGCCGCCTAGAGCCCAGGCTGCGGCGGATCCACGACCGCCTTGCCGGCGTGACGATCGAGAACCTGGACTGGTCGGAGTTCATCCCGCGCTACGACCGCGCCGGCACGCTCTTCTATCTCGACCCGCCTTACTGGGGCAGCGAGGACGACTACGGCCGGGAGCTGTTCGCCCGATCGGACTTCGAGCGCCTGGCCGAGCTGCTGGCCTCGATCGAGGGGCGCTTCCTGCTGTCGATCAACGACGTGCCGGCGATGCGAACCGCGTTCGCCTGGGCAGACGTCGAGGCCGTGAACACGGTCTACTCTGTCGGCAACGCAGATCCCTCGGCGCCGGCGAAGGAGCTGCTGATCGGCAAGGGTGTTCGGCTGGATCTGGCCCAGCCCCAGGGAGGCTTGTTCTAGCCTCGATCGGGCGCGGTCCAGCCGTTAGAGTCGGCTGAAAAGTCCAAGCAGGGAGGGGCGTGAACAGAACGGAAAAGCTTGGACGCGTCCGTTACAAGTCAATGACTTAAATCCGTCAGGTCGGCGGTTCGATCCCGCCCCCCGCCACCAGGACAAACGCTCAGGCTCAGGCCGAGATCGGCGGACGCTCGTTGTCCAGCCCGCCCACCACCAGCTTCAGCAGCGGCCGCGTCGCCGCCGGGCTTGAGCCCCGCAGCTCCTCGCCCAGCATGTGGAAGTAGTCGGCGATCCGGCTGTCCTGCTCGTGGCGCGCCAGAACATCCATCGCCTCGGCGAATTCCTGTCGCGACGCCGCGCCCTTGGCGGACAGCACGCCGACGAGAGCCGCGAACAGACCCGTCTGGATCTGTAACAGCGAAGGTTGGTCAGGCATTTCCATTTCGACACTCCTTGTCGCAACGGCCACCGGAATATATTGCCGCGCGTCGCCGGAAGCTCCCAATGAAAACGAACGTTTACATGCGAGGCGAATTGCCACACTGGACTGTGACGGAGTAAATTCAGCGGTCATTATTTACGGATATTTGCTGCGACAAGTTGTCCCTCTCGCGGCCGTGGCGAATCCGCAAAGTCTTTTCTCTCAAGGGTTTGACCCAGCCCCGCCGCGAGGCTGTACTGGCGGCATGACGACCAACACCTTCAAAGGCGGATGTCTGTGCGGCGCGCTGCGCTGGGAGGCCGACCGCGCGCCCGACTATATGGGCCTGTGCTGCTGCGCCGACTGCCGCAAGGCTTCGGGCTCGGGCTTCATCCCGTTCATGGGATTTCCGGCCTCGGCGCTGACGATCACCGGCCCCGCGCGCCAGTATCGCAGCCGCGCCTTCCGGGGCGGAGAGGCGACGCGCAATTCTTGCCCGACCTGCGGCGGCCTGGTCTTCGGCGGAGAGCACGGCCTGCACGACAGCCACACGATCTATGCCGGCAGCCTCGACGATCCCCGCCTGTTCAAGCCGACCATGCTGCTGTTCGACCGCGATCGTCCGGACTGGGTGGTCCCGCCCGAGAGCTTGGCGCGCTACGCGACGATGCCGGAGTAGCGCGCCGATCGACTAGCCGCCCGGAAAGGTGCCCGGCCGGATGTAGGCGAACATGTGGCTGACCCAATCGGGCTTGCCCAGCGGCACGCCCTTGTGGCGCAGGATCGCGTAGGCGGTGGTCGCGTGGAAATAGAACTGCGCCAAGGCCCAGTCGCGAACGAACTGCTCGCCGGTCATGTCGAAGACGATCCCGTTGGGCAGCTTCAGCTCGATCATCTTTTCGGCGGCGCCCTCGAAGGCCGAGGCCGGCGTCGCCTCCAGGCGCGCCACGGCGTCGGCGAGTTGGGCTCGCAGCCCCTCGAAGCTGGTCGCGTCCTCGGCCGGCGCAAAGGAGTCCGCGCCGGTCAGGTGGCGCAGCAGATCGCTGGCCTGATTGCAGACGAACCGCACCTGGGTCGACAGCGGGAACATGTCCGGCGCCAGGCGCGCGCCAATCAGAGCGTCGGGCGAAAGACCGCTTTCGGCCGCGAAGGCTTCGGCTTTGGTCAGCTGGGTCGACAGGCCCTTGATCATCTGAAGATAGGTCGGAACGGCGATCGCGTACGGATCCATGACGTCTTCTCCAAGCGGCGCCGGTCGCGCGCGCCCAGAGGACTTAGGCGCTCGGCCCGAAGCGCGCCACCAGATCGTAGGCCTCGCCCGGAAAGACCTGGCGGACGCGGGTGACGCCCCGCCCTTCCCGCCAGGTGCGACGGTCGACGACCAGGCAGGCCGCGCCTTCGTCGAGGGCCAGCAGGTGGGCGTCCTCGGAGTCGGCGTTGACCGCGCTGATCCGGCTTTCGGCCTCGGTCCAGGCGACATGCTCCAGCAGCCAGGCGCCGGGCGTGATCGTCGCGAAGTCGGCCGCCTCGATCTCCGGCGCCGCCTTCAGCGAGACCAAACGCCGCTCCAGGGCGAACGGGCGGCCGTCGGCATCGTGGACGCCGTCCAGCGCGAGCAGTTGGCCGCCCGCCGCCAATTCGATCTCGCCCGGCGCGTCCCGATGGGGGGCGCGCACCGCCCGCGCCAGAAGCCGGAAGGCGTAGGCTTCGCCCCGCGCCTCGATCTCGGCCTGGATGTCGGGGATGTTCAGGACGGGCGCATGCACCTTGGGGCGGGCCACGAACGAGCCGGCCCGCTTGCGACGCACGATCAGCCCCGCCTCGACCAGAGCGGTCATCGCCTTGCTGACGGTCATGCGGGCGCAGCCGTACTGGCTCATCAGCTCGGTCTCGAAGGGCACGCGATGGCCCGGCGGCCAGGCGCCGGAGCGGATGCGCGCCTCGATCTCGGCGCGGATGCGCTGGTGCATCGGCGCGTCGGCCAAACTCGAAACCCCTTGAGTTCCCGCGTCAGTCACTGGATAAGCCTCATCGTTCGCAAATATGCCTATACATATTCGAGGACGGTGCAAAGAACCGGCCTAGACGCCTCTGGAGACCTGAGTGACTGAGCTTGTGCTGAACCCTGGCGACGTGGCGCTGGCGGACTGGAAGGCGATCTATCGCGGCGCGGGCGCCCGCCTGGCGGAAGGGGCCTGGCCGGTGATCGCCGCCAGCGCGGCGGCGGTCCAGCGCATCCTGGCCAAGGGCGAGCCGATCTACGGGATCAACACCGGCTTCGGGAAGCTGGCCAGCGTCCGCATCGGCGACGAGGACTTGGCCACTCTTCAGCGCAACATCGTCCTGTCTCACGCCGCCGGGGTCGGCGCGCCCTCGCCCGTTCCGGCGATCCGCCTGATGATGGCGCTGAAGCTGGCCAGCCTGGCGCAGGGGGCCTCGGGCGTGCGGGTCGAGACCGTGCGCCTGCTAGAAGCGATGCTGCTCAAGGGCCTGACGCCGGTCGTCCCCTGCCAGGGCTCGGTCGGCGCCTCGGGGGACCTCGCCCCGCTGTCGCACATGGCCGCGACCATGATCGGCGTTGGCGAGATCTTCGTCGGCGAGGCCCGCGTCCCGGCCGGCGAGGCGCTGCGCGCGGCGGGCCTGACGCCCGTAACGCTGGGTCCCAAGGAGGGCCTGGCGCTGCTGAACGGCACCCAGTTCTCGACCGCCAACGCCCTGGCGGGCCTGTTCGAGGCCGAACGCCTGTTCCAGACCGCCCTGGTCACCGGCGCCCTGTCGACCGAGGCCGCCAAGGGTTCGGACACGCCGTTCGATCCCCGCATCCACCAACTGCGCCGCCACGCCGGCCAGATCGAGACCGCCGCCGCCCTGCGCGCGCTGATGGCGGGCTCGGCGATCCGCGCCTCGCACCTGAAGGAGGATGAGCGCGTCCAGGACCCCTACTGCCTGCGCTGCCAGCCGCAGGTGATGGGCGCCGCGCTGGACGTCCTGCGCCAGGCCGCCGCCACCCTGGCTGCCGAGGCCAATGGCGTCTCGGACAACCCGTTGATCTTTCCGGAAGCCGACGAGGCCCTCTCCGGCGGCAACTTCCACGCCGAGCCGGTGGCCTTCGCCGCCGACATGATCGCCCTGGCCGTCTGCGAGATCGGCTCGATCGCCGAGCGCCGGATCGCCATGCTGGTCGACCCCGCGCTGTCGGGCCTGCCCGCCTTCCTGACGCCGAAGCCTGGCCTGAACTCAGGCTTCATGATCCCGCAGGTGACCGCCGCGGCCCTGGTCTCGGAGAACAAGCAGAAGGCCTATCCGGCCAGCGTCGACTCGATCCCGACCTCCGCGAACCAGGAGGACCACGTGTCGATGGCCGCCCATGGCGCCCGCCGCCTGCTGGGCATGGTCGAGAACGCCGATGCGGTGCTGGGGATCGAACTGCTGGCGGCCGCCCAAGGCTGCGACTTCCACGCGCCGTTGCGATCCAGCGAGGTGCTGGAGGCGGTCCGCGCCCTGACGCGCGACGAGGTGGCCTACCTTTCCGACGATCGTCACTTCCATCCCGATCTCGAGGCGGCCAACGCCCTGGTGCGCTCGGGCGCGGTGATCGCGGCGGCGGGTGGTCTGCCGGGCGTCGCCTAGCGCGCCAGCATCGCCGCGGCCTCGGCCGGGCTCTTCTTGCCGGTGTCGCGATCGACGGCGTAGTTGGCCGCCTGCATCGCCCGGAGGCTGATCGCGCCGCTCAACGGCCGCAGGGCGTCGAGAAGACGCCGATCCGCCGCCCGCTTCGGGGCGACCAGGATCACCGCGTCGTAGGGTGGCAGCGCGCCCTTCGGGTCGGCCAGCAGCACCAGGTCGTCGGCGGCGATCCGACCGTCGGACGAGAAGGCCGAGATCACGTCCGCCTCGCGGCTCGCCAAGGCCCGGTACATGAAGGTCGGCTGGAACTGCCGCTTGGCCCGGAAACGCAGGCCGTAGGCCTTCTCCACCGCCGCCCACTCCGGCCGCGAAAAGAACTCCAGGTCGCCGCCCATGGTCAGTTCGGGGGCGCGGGCAGCCAGGTCCGCGAGGGACCTGATCCCCAGCGCCTCGGCGCGGTCGCGGCGCATGGCCAGGGCGTAGGCGTTCTCAAAGCCCAGCGGGGCCAGCACGACGACGCCGTCGCGGGCTTTCAGCTCGGTCCGCAAGCCGTCCAGCACCGCCTGGCGGCCGGGGTTGTCCTTGCGGTTCAGCACATTCGCCCAGAGCGTGCCGGAATAGTCGACATAGGCGTCGATCTCGCCGGCGGCCAGCGCCCGGTAGGCTACGGCCGAACCGAGGTTCACCCGCCGCTGCACGCTCGCCCCCTCGCGCTCCAGCCGCCCCGCCATCAGCTCGGCCAGGATATACTGCTCGGAGAAGTTCTTGGCGCCGACCACGTAGGATGCTCGGCTATGGCCCAGCGCGCCGACGGCCAACGGCGCCAGCGCCGCGACGAGGCCGACCGCCAAACCAACGCCGCCCGCCAGGAGGCGCTTGCCGTCCCGCCTGGCCACGCCCGCCTCGATCAGGCCAAGCAGTCCTTCGACGATCAGGGCCAATCCCGCGGAAGCGGCGCAGCCAACCAGCACCGCGACCCAGTCCTCGGTCTGCAGCCCTGAAAAGATGTAGTCGCCCAGCGAGGTCTGACCGACTGGCGTGGACAGCGTCGCGGCCCCGATCGTCCAGACGGCGGCCGTGCGCACGCCGGCCATGATCACTGGCGCGGCGAGGGGCAGCTCCACCCGCCACAATCGCTGGCGATCGGTCATGCCCACGCCCTTGGCCGCCTCGACCACCGCCGGATCGACGCTCGCGAGCCCGGCCGCGGCGTTCCGCAGGATCGGCAGCATCGAATACAGCGTCAGGGCCAGCAGCGACGGCAGGAAGCCCAGGGCGGGAAAGCCGTGCCCCAAGACCTTCTCCGCCAGGCGCGAGAGCAGCAGCAGGATCGGATAGAACAGCGCCAGCAGGGCCAGGCTGGGGATGGTCTGCACCAGCCCGGCGCTGGCCAGCGCGATCCACTTCAGGCGCGGATGGCGAGCGGCGGCGATTCCCAGCGGCAGGGCGATGGCGAGACCGAGCGCCAGGGCGGAGGCCGAGAGGGCCACGTGCCAGCCCAGGCGCTCGGGCAGGACGGCGAGCGCGGCGTCGAGACGATCAGCCACGGACCAGCTCCGCCAGGCGCTGGGCCTGTCGCCGCGGCGCGGCGATCAGGTCGGCGACCACGGGGTCTGGATGCCCCGCCAGCAGCTCGCGCGGCGGCGCCTGGGCCAGCACCGTCCCGGCCGCCATCACCACCACCTCGTCGGCCAGCAGCAGGGCTTCGCCGACATCGTGGGTGACCATCACCGTGGTCAGGCCCAGCGCCTCGTGCAGCCGCCGCACATCGTCGGCCAGGGCCACGCGGACGACCGGATCCAAGGCGCCGAACGGCTCGTCCATCAGCAGGATCGTGGGGCGAGCGGCCAAGGCGCGGGCGACGCCCACGCGCTGGCGCTGACCGCCGGAGAGCTGCGCCGGCGCGCGACTTGCGACATCTCGCGGCAAGGCTACGAGGTCTAGCAGCTCCGCCGTTCGCGCGGCGATGGTCTCGCTTGGCCAGCCCAGCAGAGTCGGCGTGATCCCGATGTTCTGAGCGACGCTCATGTGCGGGAAGAGACCGGTCTCCTGAAAGACATAGCCGATGCCCCTGCGCAGCTCCGGACCGGGGCGAAGGGCGATGTCCTCGCCATCGACCAGCACGCGCCCCGAGGTCGGCGTGATCAGGCCGTTGATCAGCTTCAGCAGCGTGGTCTTGCCCGCGCCGGATCCGCCGACCAGGGCGACGAAGCGGCCCTTGGCGATCCGCAGGTCGGTCTGCGCCAGGACGGTCTGGCCGCCGTACGACTTGCTCACCCGGTCGAGGACGATGGCGTCGGTCATGCGGGCTCCGGGCGGCTCGGGAATCGACCTTCGCCGGTTCCAAGCCGGAAATCAAAGCCGGGGTGCGACAAGGCGGCGCGCGACAGGTCGTCCGGTTCGCGAAAGCCGAGTCAATCTCGACCATGGGCGCATGGTTAAGGAGCGCTTGATGCCCTTCGCGTCGCAGACCCGTCCGTTCGATCCCCGCGCCCGTCGGCCCCGCCAGTGGCCGCTCGGCGTCGCCGTGTTGGTCGCGGCCGTCCTGAACGCGATCGTCTGGGGCGGGCTCTTATCGGTCGCCCGCGCGTTCCTGCGTCTGTGAGCGTAGCGTTTTTGCTTTTTCTCCCCCGAGCGACTTGAAGGCCGCGCCCCGGGCGCGGCTCTTTTTTCGTCGGCTCAGCCCCGCTGGGCGACCGCGCGGTCCAGGGCCGCCAGCACGTGCTCGGCCAGCCGATCGGCCGCCGGACCAGCCTCGCGATTGCGGATCAGGGCGATCTCGCCGTCGGCCAGGGGCGGCGCCTCGCCGGCCAGGATGGTGAGATCGTCGGGGACCATGGCCCGAGGCAACACGGAGACGCCTAGGCCCGCCCGTAGCGCCGCCAGCTGCCCCGCCACCGAGGGGCTCGTATAGGCGATGCGCCAGGCGCGCCCCGCCTCGTCCAGGGCCGTGGTCGCGCGCCGGCGATAGACGCAGGGAGACGGCGCGGCGATCAGCGAGACGACCTTGCCGGACGCCAGGTCCTCGCCATCGCGCCCGACCCAGACCAGAGGCTCGCGCCAGACCCGCACCCCCAGTTCGCCGCCCAGCGGTTCGCGCTTGACCAGCGCCAGGTCCAGCTCGCCGGCGCTCATCCTGTCCAGAAGGCGAAGGGTCAGGTCGCATGTGACCGAAAGGGCGATCCGCGGATGGCTGCGGGCGAAGGCGCCCAGCACCGCCGGCAGGTGGGCCGTCGCGAAGTCCTCCGGCGCGCCCATCCGGACCTCGCCCTCGACCTCGTCGGCCGCCAGCGCCGCGACGATGTCGTCATTGACCCGCAGCAGCCGCCGCGCCTGGGCCAGGAACACCTCGCCCTTGTCGGTCAGGCTGACCCGGCGCGCGTCGCGTTGGAACAAGGGCTCGCCGATCAGGTCCTCCAACCGCCGCACCTGCAAGCTGACCGCCGACTGGGAGCGGCCCAGGCGCTCGCCGGCGCGGGTGAAGCTGCGGCTTTCGCTGACCGTGACAAAGGCGCGGACCAGGTCGAGATCGAGATTCGTCGCGTTCGGCATCGGGCCAGCTATTACAATTCATCATGATAACGATACGAAGGATTATCTTATCCAATTGATCAAGCTTGGCTAGAGCACCGCCGCGCCTCGATCGGGGGCGTGACAAGGAGCTTGTTCAGATGGATTTGGCCCAGGGTCTGGCGCAGGCCGCCGGCAATCTCACGCAGCCGGCGGTGCTGTTCTTCGTGCTCGGAGCGGGGGCGGCGCTGGCCGGTTCGCCGCTGCGACTGCCCAAGGGGGCCATGAGCTTCCTGTCGATGTACCTGATGCTGTGCATCGGCTTCAAAGGCGGCGCGGAGGCCCGCGCCCACGGGCTGGACCCCACCTTCGTCAGCGCCGCCGTAGCGGGGCTGGGCCTGGCCTTGCTGTTGCCGGTCCTGGCCTATGGCGCGATGCGCAAGGCCGGCCTGACCAGCCTGAACAGCGCGGCGGTCGCGGCGCACTACGGCTCGGTCTCGGTCGTGACCTTCGCGGCCGCGCAGAGCTATCTGGGGTCCATCGGTCATCACCCGGCCGGCTACATGTCGGCGGTTCTGGCCCTGATGGAAACGCCCGGGGTGCTGGTCGCCGTCACCCTGGCCAAGCTGATGTCGCCGAACGAGGCGCGCTCGGCCTCGACGGGCAAGCTGCTGCACGAGGCGCTGCTGAACCCCGCCGCCGTGGTGCTGCTGGGCAGCTTCGCCATCGGCCTCGTGGCCACCGCGCCCAATGCGGCCAAGCTGAATGTCTTCGTCGGTCCGATGTTCCAGGGCGTGCTGTGCCTGTTCCTGCTGGAGCTGGGCGTGACGGCGGCCGAGCGGCTGCGGGCCTGGCGCGAGGTGCGGCCGGCGGTCGTGGCGATGGGTGTTGTCCTACCCCTGACCGGCGCGGCGTTGGCGCTGGGCCTGGGTTGGCTGGTCGGACTGCGCAACGGCGAGCTGGCGGCTCTGACGGCCCTCGCCGGCTCGGCCTCCTACATCGCCGCGCCGGCGGCGATCCGGCTGACCCTGCCCAAGGCGGACGCTGGCCTCTGCCTGACGCTGTCCCTGGGGGTCACCTTCCCCTTCAACATCCTGCTGGGCATCCCGCTCTACGCCCAGCTCGCTCTAGCGCTTAGCCGCTAGATCGGCATCCGCATGATTTCCTGGTAGGCCGAGATCACCTGGTCGCGGACGGACATCACCGTCTCTAGGCTGGCCTCGGCCGAGCTGATGGCGGTCACGACGTCGACCAGTTCGGCCTTGCCGGCCACCTGGTCGGCGATCTTGTGCTCGGCGACCTTCGAGGCCTTGGTCGCGTCGGTCATGGCCGACTTCAGGATGTCGCCGAAGTCGAGGCCGTTCTTCTGGCCGCCGCCGATCGAACCGACGGAGCCCACGCCCATGGCGCCCGAATTGGCGTAGGCCTTGGCGGCGGCGAGCGCGGTGATCATGGCCTAGCTCCTACTTCTTGAGGATGTCGAGCGTGCGCGATTCCATCACGCGCGCCGTCTCGATGACGTTGAGGTTGGCTTCGTAGGCGCGTTGCGCCTCCTTCATGTCCAGCGCCTCGACCAGCGAATTGACGTTGGGCAGCTTGACGTAGCCCCGGGCGTCGGCGGCCGGGTTACCCGGATCGTATTCGGTCTTGAAGGCCGTCTGGTCGGGATCGACGCGGACCATCTGCACGCCCTCGGCGCCCTGCACCTTGGTGGGCCGGAAGATCGGCAGCTGACGGCGATAGGGATCCCCGCCCGCCGTGGTCGCCGTCGAATTGGCGTTGGCGATGTTTTCCGCGATGACCCGCATGCGGCCCTGCTGGGCGCGGAGGGCCGAAGCCGCCACGGCCATGGCCGCCATGGGTTGGGACTTGATCTCCGGCATCGCCTAGCTCCTCAGCCGTTCGGCTTGCGCGCCGCCATGCGCAGCATGGTCAGGGATTTCTGGTAGAAGCCGATCGCCGCGTCGTAGTTCATGCGCGCGTCGGTCATCTTGATCATCTGGTCCTCGAGCGACACGGCGTTGCCGTCGAGGGTTACTTCCGAATCGGTTCCGGCCGTCGCGCGCCAGGCGCTGGGCGCGTTCGACGGGGCCAGGTGCGAGGCCGACGTGGCGATCATGCGCACGCCGTTGGTCGGCGCGTTGACGCCGCCGCGATAGACCGCGCCCGACGCCTGGTTCATCAGCGACGCCTGGAAACTGAAGGGTTTGAGGTCGCTGGGGCGATAGCCGGCGGTGTCCGCATTGGCCACGTTCTGGGCGACAAGCTTCTGGCGCTCGGACAGATAGCCGAGGCGGCTCTTGAGCATGCCAAAGAGAGGGATGTCATCCGGACCCATGGCGATCATGGTGAAGAAACAGGGTTAATTCGGCATTAAGAACCCTCAGGCACACCAGGGGTGTCGGGGGCATTTCCCTGCGCCATCTTGTCTCGCTCGGCCGTCATGCCCGTCATCGAATTCATCCGCGCCCTGGCGGCGCTGGCGATCACCCTGGGGCTGATCGGCCTGGCCGCCTGGGCCCTGCGCAAGTTCGGGCCGGACGCCGTCGGCCGCCTGATCGCCGCGCGGCAGGACCGCCGCCTCAAGGTGGTCGAGAGCCTGGCGCTGGACCCCACCCGCCGCCTTCTGGTGGTCAGCCTGGATGGCGAGGAGCGCCTCGTCCTGCTGGGCGACGGCCGGCTGCTGGACTGGACGCCCGCGCCCTCCCCGTCTCCTTCGGTTTCCGCTTCCGTTTCCGCTCCGGAGCCCGTGGCCTGATGCGCGACCTGATCAAGTCCCTGACGGGCGCCAAGCCGGAAGACCTCCGGCGCGCCGCATTGATCTCGGTGCTGGCCGCCTTCGCCTGCGCCGTGATGCCGGCCGCGGCCATGGCTCAGTCGGCGGTGAACATCAACCTCGGCACCGGCGCGGGCCTGACCGACCGCGTGGTGCAGCTGGTCGCCCTGATGACCGTGCTGTCCCTGGCGCCGTCGATCGTGATCATGACCACCTCGTTCGTGCGGATCGTGGTGGTCCTGGGCCTGCTGCGCACCGCCATCGGCGTGCAGTCCAGCCCGCCCAACCCGGTCATCATCAGCCTGGCGCTCTTCCTGACCGCCATCGTCATGGGCCCCACCTTCGAGCGCTCCTACGACGCCGGCATCAAGCCCCTGCTCGACAAGCAGATCGAGCTGCCCGAGGCCTTCGACGCCGCCAGCGGCCCGGTGAAGCAGTTCATGCTCAGCCAGGTCGATCGCGACGACCTGGCCCTGTTCGTCCGCCTGTCCAAGATCCCGCAGCCGAAGACCGCGGCGGAAACGCCGATCAAGGTCGTCACGCCCGCCTTCATGATCTCTGAGCTGAAGCGCGCCTTCCAGATCGGCTTCCTGCTGTTCATTCCCTTCCTGGTCATCGACCTCGTGGTCGCCAGCGTGCTGATGAGCATGGGCATGATGATGCTGCCGCCGGCGACCATCAGTCTTCCGTTCAAGCTGATCTTCTTCGTGCTAGTGGACGGCTGGCGACTCGTCGCGGGCAGCCTCGTCGAGAGCTTCCAGCGCGGCGGGGCGGGTTAGCGACTTTCCTACAAGACCCAGAAGACGACCATGACGGTATTTGTTCTCGGCTCCATCAATCTCGACGCGGTCGCGCGGGTCGATGACCTGCCCCGCCCGGGCGAGACCGTGGCCGGCCGCTCGCTGGAGCTGTTCCTGGGCGGCAAGGGCGCCAACCAGGCCGTGGCGGCGGCGCGAATGGGCGCGCCCACGCGCCTGATGGGCGCGGTCGGCCGGGACGACAGCGGCGTGAGCCTGAAGACCAAGCTGATGGGCTACGGCGTCCAGGTCGGCGACGTGCTGGAGCTTGAGGACGCCCCCACCGGGCAAGCCCATGTCTGGGTCAGCGCCAGCGGCGAGAACATGATCGTGGTCACCTCGGGCGCCAACGCGCTGGTGACGCCCCAGCAGGTGGCCGGCGCGACGCTGGAGGGCCAGCGGGTCCTGCTCTGCCAGCTGGAAACGCCGCCGACCGCGATCGAGGCCCTGTTCCGCGCCGGAGCCGCCAAGGGCGCCCTGCGGATCCTGAACGCCGCCCCCGCCCTGCCGCAAGGCGCGGCGCTGTTCCCGCTGACCGACATCCTGATCCTGAACCAGACCGAATTGGCGACCTACGCCAAGCTCGACCACGAGCCCGTGCGGCTGGAGGACGTCTCCCTGGCCGCGCGCAAGCTGATGAGCCGCCCCGACCAGACGATCATCGTCACCCTTGGCTCGGCTGGCGTCGCGGGCGTTCGGCGCGACGAGGCGTTCCTGGTGGAGGGGCGAAAGGTCAAGGCGATCGACACCGTCGGCGCGGGCGACTGCTTCTGCGGCGCCCTGGCCGCGGGCCTGGCGGCCAACATGGAACTGCGCGACGCGGTCGAGATGGCGAATGCGGCCGCGGCGCTATCCGTACAGAAGTCCGGCGCGGCGCCCTCCATGCCGAACCGGCGCGAGGTCGAGACCTTCCTGAAGGGGTAGGCTTTAGGCCGCGCGGATGCCGGAGTTGCTTTCGGCCTGGGCGCCGACCACCGCGTCGTAGCCCAGGATCATGTCGACGTCCTTGCCATTGCTGGCCAGCGGCAGGCGCAGCCACAGGATCGACATGTGCGGCGCGCCGCGCCAGGCCAGGCTGTGAACGCCGACGCCCGGACGACGCTCGTCAACCACCTTGTCCAGTTCCTTGCGCCAATACTCGGCGGCGGCGGTGTTGTAGACGTCCGTCAGGCTCTTGCCCGTGATCTCACGACCGTAGACGCCATAGAGACCGGTGCCGGCCAGGCGCAGGCGGTATTCGCGCGGCTCGCGCGTGACGTCGATCAGGCTGACCGTGGGCAGCAGGCGCTTCATGTTGGCCGGATGCAGGTCCACGCGGCCGGGGAGGCCAGCCCCCCGACGGAGGGACGCCCAATAGGCGAACATCTCCTGATGAGCGCGCGCCGCCGTGGCGGATGCGCTCAATTGCGCGGACATCTTCAGAGTCCCCCACAAGCCCTTGGAATCACTTCGATTCACTATCGCTTAAGGAACGAATCGCGGGCAAGTGAAAAAGGGCCTCCGCGACAAGATTTCCTTAAAGAGTCAACACCAACGGAAACGCCCGCCGTCCGGGTTCGGACGACGGGCGTTGCGGGACCGGAAAGTCTCCCTCCGGCCAAGCTTTTGTTCGGACTCGACTATTTGCCCTTGCGCGCCGGCTTCCGGCCGCCTTGGCCCAGGCCCATTTGCTTGGCCAGGTTCGAACGCGCCTCGGCGTAGTTCGGAGCGACCATCGGGTAATCCTTGGGCAGACCCCACTTGGCGCGATAATCCTCGGGCGTCATGTCGTACTTGGTGCGCAGGTGGCGCTTCAGCGACTTGAACTTCCGGCCGTCTTCCAGGCAGATCAGATAATCCGGCGTGATCGAGCGCTTGACCGGAACCGCGGGCTCCTTGGGCGGCGCGGGCGGCTCGGCGGCCGGCGAGCCCACGGTGGCGAGAGCTTGGTGCACTTGCTTGATCAAAGCGGGCAAGTCAGCGGTCGCGACCACGTTATTGCCGACATAGGCGGAGACAATACCCGCCGTCATCTCAATCAGATCGGATTGATCTTCCATATGGCCTCGCCCGTCGACAATCGTTTTGCTGATACGGACTGATTCCCACACCAGTCGAGGGACGCATACAAACATTGCATGCCTCGATCAATACGGACCAATCAAGATAACAGCTGTAAAAGCCCAGTGTTTAAAATCCCAGCGGGCTTTAGCAATGAATGTGTAAGCTGGGTTGAGTTCCTGAACCCTGCACAGCTCGATAATCGAAAAACAACGATATTCGGGCGTTAACGTCCGAAATCGCGAGACAGCGCTAACATAGGGCTGCGCTGTGAAGCCGAGTATTCGTCGACGGCGATCTCATCGTCTTGTCTCATCGCCTTCAGTAGCGCGGGCGAGAGGCCCGAGCTGAGCGACCAGTCCCAATAGCGCAGGACGGTCTGGGCCCGATCGATCGCGATTGCGTCATAGGTCGCCAAGGCGCGTTCGAGCGCATGATCCGTCGCGCCCGACCGGTCCGCCTCTCTCCGGCCTAGCCCGCGCCAGAGACCGCGGAGCGCCGTTCGCGGCAGACCGGCGGCCTTGCAGAGGATCGCCAGCGGCTCTCCGCCTGGATCCGTGAAGATCTTGGCCCCCGTGACCGGCTTCAGCCCGACGAGATAGGAGATCTCCTCCCCAATCTCCGCCGTCAATCCGGCTTCGGCCGCCGAGACCGCGACCTCCAGACTCCCAAACGGGCTCTTGCGGGCCGCCTCCGGATTGCGCTGGCGGCGCCCGATGAAGGTAAGCGCCTTCTTCGACAGGCCATCTTCCGCCGGGGGCTCCGCCGCCTCGAAGACGTCGGCCACCGCCTCCTCGAGAATATCCCTGGGGATCGCGAAGCGCTGGAGGATGCTCAGTCTCGTTTCGGCGTCGGCCCACCAGAACAGGACGTAGGCGTGGCTGGGCCTCAACTCCGCCCGACGCAGCAGCAGAGCCGCCAGATGCGGGACATCTCGGCTGGTCGCCACCAGGTGCTCGACGCCATGATGGCTGAGCCGCGCGAGGTCGTTGCGCAGCAGGGCCTCGGCCACGGCCTCCTCGTCCATGTCGATCAGGGCGTCGGTCACGATCTCGCTGACCCCGCGCCGCTGGGCGATCAGGCGGCGATGCTCGGCGCCGGCCTGATACAGGCAGGCGATCAGATCCGCGTCGTTCAGATGAACCGTTTCCTCCAGCAATGGTCGGGCGACGGACAGGGTGTCGCGCAGGAGAGCGCGCACCAGAGGCGGGGGCGGCTCGTTCATCGACGAAATACGACGCGCCAATCGCTCACGCTCGACGAGAGTCGCCTCGCGCAACAGCTCCAGCAGCAGGTCGCTGGTTATCGCCCGCTCGAAGGTGTTGATGCGGCTGGCTGGCAAGCAGACCACGTCGGCCAGACGCTTGAGCAGGGTCGCGCGCTCTCTCGACGCGGACAGCGGCGTCCGCGGGTCGTCCGACATCGGAATCGGCGCTGCCTGGCTCATCGCCGCCAGCAGACCATTTCATGCTTAACGCGCGATGAGCGGGCGGCGGGGTTTACCGGAATTCCGGATCGACCCACTCCGGCCAGATGTCCGGCAGGTCGCTGGAGACCTTGTTCGGATAGACCGGCGCGCGCTTCTCGAGGAACGAGGTCACGCCCTCCTTGGCGTCGCCCGACGCGCCGCGCGACTGGATCGCCCGGCTGTCGGCCTTGTGCGCCTCCATCGGGTGCGCGGCGCCGGCCATCCGCCAGAGCAACTGGCGGGTGATGGCGACCGAGACCGGCGCGGTGTTGTCGACAATCTCGCGGGCCAGGGCGCGGGCGGCGGGCAGCAGCTCGTCCGGCGCGTGCAGCGAGCGGACGAGACCCCGCTCCAGGGCCTCCTGGGCCGGGAACACGCGGCCGGTGTAGCACCACTCCAGCGCGGTCTGCAGGCCGACCAGGCGGGGAAGGAACCACGACGAAGCCGCCTCGGGATTGATGCCCCGGCGAGCGAAGACGAAGCCGAACTTGGCCTCGGTCGAGGCCATGCGGATGTCCATCGGCAGCTGCATGGTGACGCCCACGCCGACCGCCGCGCCGTTGATCGCGCCGATGATGGGCTTGAGGCTGTCGTACATGCGCAGGGTCACGCGGCCGCCGCCGTCGCGATAGATGTCGCCGACCTTGCCCTCCTCGCGCTCAAGGGCCTGGGGCGCCGAACGGTCGAAGGTCGCTCCGCCGCCGCCCAGGTCGGCCCCGGCGCAGAAGGCTCGGCCCGCGCCCGTGACGATCACGGCCTTCACCGCGTCGTCGGCGTCTGTGACGTCGAACACCTCGATCAGGTCCTTCATCATCCGCGCGGTGAAGGCGTTCATCCGGTCCGGACGGTTCAGGGTGATCGTCGCGATCCCATCCTCGACGTCGTACAACAGGGTCTCGAAAGTCGGCTTCGACATGGCGTTGGCCTCCCGGCGGCTTATTTTAAACGATCGTATGATCCCGTAGCGGCTCGACACAAGGCCCCGCTTTGGGGAGCCTGCGGCGGCGCGTCGCGACGCCAAGCCGGGCAAGCTGAGCCATTGTCCTCTTGCCCGGCCCCCTACCGGGCGCTCGTCCCAGCGCCGGCGCGAAGCCCCCTTCGCGTCCGGCGCTTCTTTTCGTCAGCCTCGCTTGACGCCCAGCTTGCTGATCGCGTGGACGAAGTTGTTCGGCGCGATCTCGATGTCGCCGGTCCAGGTCAGGTCCGGGAAGCGGGCCAGGATCTGGCGGTAGGCTTCCTCCAGCTGGATCTGGGCCACGCGCTTGCCCACGCAGGTGTGCGGACCGTAGCCGAAGGCGATGTGCTTGCCGGCGTTGGCGCGGGTCACGTCCAACTGGTCGGGGTTCTCGAACATGGCCGGATCGCGGTTGGCCGCGCCGTAGTACATGATGACCTTCTCGCCCTCGCGGATGCGCTGGCCGCTGACCTCGACGTCGCGCGTGGCCGTGCGGCGCATGTAGATCACCGGGCTGACCATGCGGATGAACTCGTCCACCGCGCCGGGCAGCAGAGAGGGATCGGCGATCAGGCGCTGCTTCTGCTCGGGAAACTCGGTGAGCAGCTTCATCACGCCCGACAGGGTATTGCGGGTGGTGTCGTTGCCGGCGAAGACGATCAGCAGCCACGAGCCGTCCAGGTATTCGTCCGACAGCACCTCGCCGTCGACCTGGGCCCGCGCGATGGCGGTCATCAGATCCTCTTTCGGGTCCAGCCGCCGCTTGTGCAGCATGGTCCGACCGTACTCGAACATCTCCTCGACGTTGTTGTTGAAGTCCATGACGAACTGCATGAGCTCCAGCGTCGGCTGCATCGGCGCATTGGCCTGCTGGACCGCCAGGTCCTGGGCGCGCTCCAGATAGTGCATCCAGGTCAGGAACTTGGGCCGGTCCTCGGGCGGCACGCCCAGGATCTCGCACAGGGTGAACAGGGGCAGCACCGACGAGAAGTGCTCGACCATGTCGATCGTCGCGCCGCCCGCCAGCTTGGGCTCCATCTCGTCCAGCAGGCGCGTGACCTCGGCCTTCACCCGCTCGGTCAGGCCGCGCAGATAGGCCGGGGTGAAGTAGGGCATGTGCTCGCGGCGCAGCTGCAGGTGATGCGGCGCGTCCATGTTGATCATGGTGTCCATCGAGGCGCGGAACAGCAGGGCGTGGCGCTTCTCCGGCGCGCCCATCGACATCAGGATGCCGCCGCGCTGCGACGAGAAGGTCTCGGGATCGCCGTTGACGCGGTGGACGTCCTCGTAGCGCGTCAGGGCCCAGAAGCCGGGACCGCCCATCGGCTCGGGATGCCACATGACCGGCGCCTGCTCGCGCATGCGGGCGAAGTCGGCGAAGGGCTGGCCCTTGGTGAAGCGGAAGATCTCGGCCAGATCGACGCCCTCCAGCGTCGGATAGGTCGGGGGCGTCCCGGGCCCAGCTACGCCGTCCACCACCGTCTGGCTGATCAGGTCCATCACGCGTCTCCCTGGAACATTGTTATGGCGGGACGATAGCCTGGAAAGACGACGCGGGAACGGCGCCGCGACGGCAACTTGCGCGATCGCCGGACCTGGGCGCATGCTCGCAACTGAACACTGATCACGCGGGTCACACGCGAGGCAGTGCCACCGGGTTCGCCAGAACCCGGACGCAAAGAAAAAGGGCGCGCCAGAGCGCGTCCAGGGAGAGAGACGATGACCGGGATCATCGAGGCCGACTACGTCATCGTGGGCGCGGGCTCGGCGGGCTGCGTGCTGGCCGCGCGGCTGTCCGAGGGCGGCAAGTTCAACGTCCTGCTGCTGGAGGCCGGCGGCGATGACCGGCCGACCAAGAACCTCTCCCAGTTCGCCTCGAACCTGATGATCCACATCCCGGTCGGCTATTCGTCGACGCTGAAGGATCCCAAGGTCAATTGGCTCTACACGACCGAGCCGGATCCCGGCACCGGCGGCCGCAGCCACGTCTGGCCGCGCGGCAAGGTGCTGGGCGGCTCGTCCTCGATCAACGGCCTGCTCTACATCCGCGGCCAGCACGCCGACTATGACGGCTGGCGGCAGCTGGGCTGCGCGGGCTGGGGCTGGGACGATGTCGCGCCCTACTTCCGCCGGGCCCAGCATCAGGAGCGGGGCGACTGCGAATGGCACGCCACCGGCGGGCCGCTGAACGTCTCGGACGTGACGACCAAGCACCCCGTCTCTGACGCCGTCATCGCCGCCTGCGAGCAGGCCGGCATCCCGCGCAACGACGACGTCAACGCCGGCGCCCAGGAAGGCGCGACCTACTACCAGCTGACGGTCAAGAACGGTCAGCGCTGCTCGGCGGCCGTGGCCTATCTGCACCCGGCGATGAACCGACCCAACCTCCAGGTCGAGACCAACGCCCTGGCCGGCCGCATCCTGTTCGAGGGCAAGCGCGCGGTCGGTGTCGAGTTCCGTCAGAACGGCCAGAAGCGCGTGGCCATGGCGCGCGCCGAGGTCATCTTGGCCGGCGGCGCCATCAACTCGCCCCAGCTGCTGCAGCTGTCGGGCGTCGGCCCCGGCGAACTGCTGAACCGCCACGGGACCGAGGTCGTCGCCGACCTGCCTGGCGTCGGCGAGAACCTGCAGGACCACTACGTGATGAGCGTCCGCTATCGCCTGAAGGCGGGCGTGGTCTCGGTCAACGAACAGAGCAAGGGCGGACGCCTGGCCGGCGAAGCCCTGAAGTACCTCTTCCAGCGCAAGGGCCTGCTGACCCTGTCGGCGGCGCACATCGCGGCCTTCTGCAAGTCCCGTCCCGACCTCGCGGGACCCGATATCCAGTTCCACATCCTGCCCGCGACCATGGACCTGGATAAGCTGGTCAACGAGCAGAAGATGGAGCTGGAGGCCGCGCCGGGCCTGACCATCGCGCCCTGCCAGCTGCGTCCGGAAAGCCGCGGCCACATCCGCATCAAGTCGCCCGATCCCGGCGTCTATCCGGCGATCTTCGCCAACTACCTGGCCGACCCTCTTGACCAGGAGGTCGCCGTCGCAGGCTTGAAGTGGGCGCGCAAGATCGGGGAGGCGCCGGCGCTGGCGCCCTACGTCGATCACGAGATGGACCCCGGGGCGGCGGTCGCCAGCGACGCCCAGCTGCTGGAGTTCGCGCGCCTGGCCGGCTCGACCATCTATCATCCGGTCGGCACCTGCCAGATGGGCCGTGGGCCGATGGCGGTCGTCGATGACCAGTTGCGCGTGCGGGGCCTGGAAGGCCTGCGCGTGGTCGACGCCTCGATCATGCCGCGCCTCGTCTCGGGCAACACCAACGCCCCCACCATCATGATCGCGGAGAAGGCCTCGGACATGATCCTGGGCCGCGCCGCCCTTTCCGCCGCCGCCTGATCGGGAGACGACGATGCACCCCTTCCACCACGCCCAGACCCAGGCCGACAAGGCCGCCTATGTCATGGCCGGTTCCGGCGAGACCGTGACCTACGGCCAGCTCGACGCCCGCTCCAACCAGGGCGCGCACCTCTTCCGCGCGCTGGGCCTGAAGCGCGGCGACGTCATCGCCCTGATGATGGAGAACAACGCCCGCTACTTCGAAATCGCCTGGGCGGCCCAACGCGCCGGGCTCTACTTCGTCTGCGTCTCGACCAAGCTGACGGCGGGCGAGGCCCAGTACATCCTCGAGGACTGCGGGGCCAAGGTGTTCATCACCTCGCCGGCCATGGGCCCGGTCATCGACGAGATCGCCAAGGCCTTGCCCGGCCTGACGCTGTACGCCGTCGGCGGCGCCCACGCCCCCTATGCCGACTTCGAGACCGCCCGCGCGCCGATGCCGACGACGCCGATCGCCGACGAGAGCGCGGGTTCGGACATGCTCTATTCGTCGGGCACCACCGGCCGGCCCAAGGGGGTAAAGCCTGCGCTCAGCGACCAGCCGATCGACGCGCCCCACGCCCTGCAGATGATGGCCCAGGGCCTGTTCGGCTTCACCGGCGACAGCGTCTATCTCTCGCCCGCGCCGTTGTACCACGCCGCCCCGCTGCGCTGGTGCATGGTCGTCCACAAGCTGGGCGGCACGGTGATCGTCATGGAGAAGTACGAGCCCGAGGCGGCCCTCGCGCTCATCGAGAAATACAAGGTCACCTGCGGCCAGTTCGTACCCACCCACTTCGTGCGGATGCTGAAGCTGCCGGAGGACGTCCGCGCCAAGTACGACGTCTCGTCGATGAGGTCGGCGATCCACGCCGCCGCCCCCTGCCCCGTGCCGGTCAAGGAGCAGATGATCGCCTGGTGGGGCCCGGTGATCTACGAGTACTACGCCGGCACCGAGGGCAACGGCTTCTGCTGGATCAATTCGCAGAACTGGCTGACCCACAAGGGCAGCGTGGGCCAGGCGGTGCTGGGCGAGCTGCGGATCTGCGACGAGAACGGCGACCCCGTCCCGCCGCGCACGGAGGGCACGGTCTACTTCGCCAACGGCCCGGCGGTAAACTACCACAACGCGCCTGAGAAGACCGCCGAGAGCTACAACAAGCACGGCTGGACCACCCTGGGCGACGTGGGCTGGGTCGACGAGGAGGGCTATCTCTACCTCACCGACCGCAAGAGCTTCATGATCATCTCGGGCGGGGTGAACATCTATCCGCAGGAGATCGAGAACCTGCTGATCACCCACCCCAAGGTCGCCGACGCCGCCGTGGTCGGCGCGCCTTGCGAGGAGATGGGCGAGAAGGTCGTGGCGGTCATCCAGCCCCTGAACTTCGGCGACGACCAGGTCGCCCTGGCCGAAGAGCTGATGACCTTCGCCCGCGCCAATCTCAGCCACGTGAAGTCGCCGCGCCGCATCGACTTCATGGCCGAACTGCCCAGGCACCCGACCGGCAAGCTCTACAAGCGGCTGATCCGCGACGCCTATTGGGGCAAGGGCGAGAGCCGGATCGTCTGACGGGCTGACAAGCGGGGCGACGCGCCCCTAACTAGGCCGCATGTTCGCCGCCCTGCTCGACCGCCTGCCCAAGACCGCCACTGCGCCCTTCTGCCCGTCGGAAGTACGCGGCGCGGTCGCCGTGCCCGAGGGCCTGCCGGCCTGGAAGCGGATGCTACGCGTGGCGGGCCCTGGCCTGCTGGTCAGCGTCGGCTACATGGATCCCGGCAACTGGGCCACCGACATCGAGGCTGGCGCGCGCTACGGCACGTCCCTGCTGTTCGTGGTGGTGCTGTCGAGCCTGGCGGCCATCGTGCTGCAGACCCTGTCGATGCGGCTGGGCCTCGTCACCGGCAAGGACCTGGCCCGCATGTCGCGCAAGCGGTTCGGGCCGCGCACGGTCAAGGTCCAGTGGCTGCTGGCGGAGCTGGCCATCATCGCCTGCGACATCGCCGAGGTGCTGGGCTCGGCCCTGGCCTTCAAGCTGCTGCTGGGCGTGCCGCTGTGGGGCGGCGTGCTGCTGACGGCGCTGGACACGATCATCGTGCTGGGCCTGAAGGGCAAGGGCTTCCGGCAACTGGAAGCCATCATCCTGGGCCTGATCTCGACCGTCGGGATCTGTTTCCTCGTCCAGCTGATCCTGGCCCCGCCGAACGCGGCCGACGTGGCGCGCGGCCTGGTCCCCTCGCTGGACGCCCTGAAACAGGGCAACGCGCTGTATCTGGCGATCGGCATCCTGGGCGCGACGATCATGCCGCATAACCTGTACCTGCATTCCTCGATCGTGCAGACGCGGCTGACGCCCGCGGACGAGCCGGGCAAGCGCGCGGCGATCCGGCTGTCGACCATCGACACCGTGGTCTCCCTGCTGCTGGCCCTGCTGATCAACGCCGCCATCCTGATCCTGGCGGCGTCGGCGTTCCACGGCTCGGGCCTCACCGAGGTGGCGGGCATCGAGGAGGCGCACCGGCTGCTGGCCCCCGTCACCGGCGGCGCCCTGGCCGGGGTGCTGTTCGCCATCGCCCTGTTCGCCTCGGGCCAGAGCTCGACCTTCACCGGGACCATCGCCGGCCAGGTGATCCTGGAGGGCTTTCTCAATTTGAAGATCCCCTGCTGGCAGCGGCGGCTGATCACCCGGGCCTTGGCCATCGTCCCGGCCCTGATCGGGGTCCTGACGCTGGGCGAGCACTCGGTCGGCAAGCTTCTGGTCCTGACCCAGGTCGTCTTGTCGGCCCAGCTGCCGTTCGCCATCTGGCCGCTGCTGCGCTTCACCGACGACAAGGCGTTGATGGGCCCGTTCGCCAATGGCGTGGCGACCAAGGCCTTGGCCTGGTTCCTGTTCGTGGTGATCTCGGCGGCCATTGTCTGGCTGGTCGTTTCGACACTCTCATACGCCCCCTTCCCCCTTGGTGGGGGGTCGGGGGGGGGGTGGGGGGTGACGCCGTTCGACGGAATGGCGCTGCATCCGACGGCTGCATCACCCCCACCCTACCCTCCCCCATCAAGGGGGAGGGAAAGCTTGCCCTAAGCGGTGCGCCATGCCACCTATCCAAACAACTGTTTGGGAGAAAAACGCCATGAAAGAAGTCGCCTACGCCGACCTCGCCGGCCTAGTGGGCCAGGAGCTTGGGGTGTCCGACTGGGTCGAGATCACTCAGGAGCGCGTGAACCTGTTCGCCGAAGCCACCGGCGACCACCAGTGGATCCACGTCGACGTCGAACGCGCCACCAAGGAGATCGGCGGCCCGATCGCCCACGGCTTTCTGACCCTGTCGCTGATCCCGATGCTGGGCGCGGGCATCCTGCGCGTTACCGGCGTCACGCGCGGCATCAACTACGGCTGCGACAAGGTCCGCTTCACCGGCATGGTCCGGGTCGGCAAGCGCGTGCGCATGCGCCAGAAACTGGTCAGCGTCGAGCCCAAGGCCGGCGGCCTGCAGATGAAGAACGAGTGCACGATCGAGATCGAGGGCGAGGAGCGTCCGGCTTGCGTCGCCGAGACCATCTCGGTCATCTACGGCTAGGCGGTTCGCCGACCTTGGACCGCTGAATCGCGTTAGCATTCAGCGGTCCAAGGAGCGGCGCATGGCCAAGCAACACGACTACACCAGCCTGATCGAATGGACTGGCGACCGGGGCCAGGGCACCCGGACGTATCGCGGCTATGACCGCACCTGGAACATCGCCACGCCGGGCAAGCCGGTGGTGAACTGCTCCAACGACCCGCTGCTGGGCGGCGACCCGACGCTGCACAATCCCGAGGACCTGCTGCTGTCCTCGCTCAGCGCCTGCCACATGCTGTGGTACCTGCACCTGGCGTCCAGCGCCGGCATCGTGGTGCGCGGCTATCGCGACCAGCCGCTCGGCGTCGGCGAGAGCATGCCCGACGGGGCTGGCCGCTTCCTGCGCGCGACGCTGCGGCCGCACATCGTGGTGGAGCACGGCGCCGACCTCGCCAAGGCCGACGCCATCCATCACGAGATTCACAAGGTCTGCTTCATCGCCCGGTCGGTGAACTTCCCGGTCGACTACGCGGCGACCTACGAGGAGGTCTGAGGTCCCTCGGCGGGCCCCGACCTCCCCTTTCGCGTCTACTTCGCAGCCGGCACGACCGGGAACTCGACGTAGGACGCCTGGCCCACCGCATGGTGCACCGCATTGCGGGCGACGACGAAAGCGGTCTCCTTCTCATTGTCGCCGCCAGTATTCAGGTTACGGACGAACTTGGGGAAGTTCGACGAGGTGACCTCGATGCGGATGCGATGCCCGGGCAGGAAGGTGTTGCTGGTGGTGATCGGCGTCGGCTTCACCACGCTGACCGCGCCGGAAGCCAGCATCTTGGGCTTGTCGTAGCCGTCGCGATAACGGGCCCGCATGATGGTGTCGCCGATGATGTAGGCCGTGCCGTCCGGCGCCACGTCGACCAGCTTCACGGCGAAGTCGGTGTCCTTGGCGTCCGACGAGACGTGCAGCACGGGCCGGACGAAGCCGGTGACCTCCATGGCTTCGGTCAGGGGTTCGCTGGTGTAGACGAGCACGTCGTCGCGGGCCTCGACAGGGCGCTGGTCGAAGGCGCCAGCGATGACCAGACCGCCGTTGCAGCAATCGCCGCCGCCGATGGTCTGCACCGGATTGGCCGGATCGTACACGTAGCGGTCGGGCTTCTCGCCGGCCGCGGGGGCCGAGGTCGAGAGCTTGCCGTCGCCGTTCAGGCTGTTGGCCCGTCCGCTGGAGCGCAGATAGAAGCGCACCGTCTTGGCCTGCTGGGGCGGCCACTGGGCGGCCTGGCGCCAGGCGTTCGCGCCCATGGAGTAGTAGCGCACCGGCGGCGTGGAGGCCGGGAACGCGGCCGCATCCCCCTTCAGCCAGTGGTCGAAGAAGGCGTAGACCTCCTTCTCGGCGTCGAAATCGATCGAGCCCATGGCGCGGTCGCCGGATTTGTAGGGACCGCTGAGAACCTTCGACGTAAAGCCGCAATGGTTCGAGGGCGTGACCACGACGTACTGGTTGGCGCTGGCCTCCTTGTCGGAGTTCACCTTCCGAGCATGGTTGAACAGCGCCATGTTTGGGCCGATCGACACGTCGTACCAGGAATTGAACCACAGGGCCGGCACGCCCCAGCCCATGTCGTCGTGATAGAGGCCGCCCTTGCGCCAGGCCGGATCCGCGGGCCCCTTGCGATTGATCAGCTCCTCGAACGTGCCGGCCGGCTCGCCCAGGTCCTTGAGCATGTCGGCGACCGGCAGGTGACGGATCTGCTTGGGCCAGTCCACGACCGGCTTGTTCGGCGCCAGGTCGTTGTAGCGGGCGATCCGCGCCATGGTTGGCTGGTCCAGCCCCTTGGGCGGCTGCGGGTTCAGCGGATTGTCGACGCCATACAGCCACACGAAGAACAGGTTGCGCGGCACGCCGCCCGTGTACCAGTTCCCCTGCTCCTCGAACTCGCCGACCTTGCCGATCCCCGCGCCGGAGGATTGCGGCACCATGGCCGCGTGGGCCGGGTGGTTCTGGGCCGCCAGCGCCAGCTGCCATTCAGCGGAGGACGAGCATCCGCGCGTGCCGACCTTGCCGTTCGACCACGGCTGCTGGGCGATCCAGGTCAGGGTGTCGTAGCCGTCGGTCTGCGGCTTGCCGAGGATCTCCCACTCGCCCTCGGAATAGAACCGGCCGCGCTCGTTCTGCAGCACCAGGGCGTAGCCGTGCTTGATCGCCTCCAGCGCGTTGAGGCTGCTGCGGACCTTGTAGGAGAGCTCGTTGTACGGCGTCTTGATCAGGATGGTGGGCAGCGGGCCCTTGGCGCCCTTGGGCCGGTAGATGTTCGTCGCCAGCCGCACGCCGTCGCGCATCGGGACCATTTCGAACATCGTCACGTCGGCCTTTTGGGCCAGCTCACGCTCGATGGCCGCGTCGGAAAACTGGGAATAGTCCTGCGCCCAGCTCGGCGACGCCGTCGCCAGGGCGATCACCGCCGCACACACCTTCGCCGAAACACGCATCTTGCTCTCCCCTCGGATGCTTTCAGCAAACCATCCGCGGGCGGAGGCTCAAGCCACTTTTTTGATCATCGCTCACCGGAGAACCGGCCCCAGGGCGGCTCCCGAGCAGCAAAAAGGCCGCCGGATCGCTCCGGCGGCCTTTTCATCAGTCGTAGGCTGGCGTTCAGCGCTTGATCGCGTCGCCGATCTTGTCCTGAGCCTGGCCGACCTTGTTCTGGATGTCGCCCTTGGTCTTCTGGGCCGCGCCCTCGGCTTCCAGGCGCTCGTTGTCGGTCATCTTGCCGACCGCTTCCTTGGTGGCGCCGGCAGCCTTGTCCATCGCGCCTTCGATACGGTTGGTGCTCATGGTCTGTCTCCTGCGATGCTGTTGTGCGTCGCAGAAGAAACGGCCCTGGAGCGCCTTCCGTTCCGAGCTAGTGAGAGGCTCCCATGGCCATGGCCGAGATCGCGACGGCGGGCGTCGCGCCGGGCATGGCCGGCTCGGGCTTGGCGGCGCGAGCCTGGGTCACCGTCGCGCCCGGGACCTTGTCGAGCAGGGCCAGGGTCTCGCGGATGAACTTGGCGTGGGTGACGATGCCGATCTCCAGCCGCTCGCCCGACAGCTCGACCTGCTGGGTCAGTAGACCCGCCACGAACTGCACTTCTTGGCTCTCGCTGGCGCCCGGCCGGCGACGCGCGCCCTCGGCCATGAACACAGGGCCGCCCGAATTGCCGGGGAACACCGAGAAGTCCATCAGGAAGGTCGGGAAGTTGGTCGCCGGCGCCAGCGGATACGAGGCCACGCGGCCGGACCGCAGGATCGGGAAACCCGCCGGGTTGGCGGAGAGGCCGCGTGGGAAGCCCAGCGCCATCATCTCGTCGCCGGGGCCGAGGTTGTATTTGTTGAAGGTGTCGTCCTGCGCCAAGTAGTTCAGCGGGATCGCCGCCTTAGCGAACTCGGGCGGCGCCTCGACCACCATGGCCGCGACGTCGCGGGTCGGATGCTTGATCCAAAGCGGATGGTCGCCGTCGCGGATTTTCAGCGTCTCGGGATCGTAGCGCCAGACGCCCTCGGCGCCCTGGATGCGATAGCCGATCCGAGCCGACATCGACGGCATCTTCTCGAACACGTGGGCGGCGGTGACCAGGATGGTGCGCGGCTTGCCGTCCGGAGTCGGATCGGACACCAGAAAGCCTGTTCCCACCGTGCGGGAGCCATCGCCCAGAGGCTGCTCCAGTTGCACCGTCGCCTTGATCAGGTCGACGGACAGATCCCACGCCATGTCGCCCCCTTCGTTACGCTTACTAAAACCACTGCGCCCGACCGCTTTGCGAGTTTGACCACAGGTTTTTCGCACCGCAAGTTGTCGTTCTGCCGCAGTCGGGCGTTGTGCAGGGTTACGGGGAAATTTCTCGCATGAATCGCCGCCAGATGATGACGAGCGCCGCCGCCGCGCTTACTTCGTCGACCGCAGTCCTTCCTGGAATAGCTTTCGGATCTCCCATGTCGTCATCGCCTGTCCGTCCCGCGCCTCCGGTCGCCAAGAAGACTCCCAAGACGATCGAGCAGCTGGGCCGCAAGCGGACCGACGACTATGCCTGGATGAAGGACGACAACTGGCAGAAGGTCCTGCGCGACCCCAGCCTGATCAAGGCCGACGTCAAGGAACACCTGACGGGCGAGAACGCCTACACGAAGGCCATGCTGGGCTCGACCGAGGCTCTTCAACAAAAAATGTTCGAGGAGATGAAGGGCCGCATCAAGGAGGACGACGCCAGCGTCCCGGCCAAGGACGGCCCCTTCGAGTACTACACCCGCTACGACAAGGGCGCGCAGCACCCGATCCACGCGCGCAAGCCTGTCGCTGGCGGCGCGGAGGAGGTGCTGCTGGACGAAGAGACCGAGTCCAAGGGCAAGGCCTTCTACCAGGTCGGCGCCGCCACCCACTCGCCCGACCACAAGCTCTACGCCTTCGCGGTCGATGAGCAGGGCTCCGAGGTCTACCGCATCCGCGTGAAGGACCTGACGACCGGCCAGGTGCTGGAGAGCCCCGTCGAAAGCACCACCGGCGACTTCTGCTTCTCGCCCGACAGCCAGTGGCTGTTCTGGACCTTCCGGGACGACAACGGCCGCCCGGCCAAGATCTACCGTCGCCCGGCGCGCGGAACCGCCAAGGACGACGTGCTGATCTACAACGAGCCCGACGAGGGCTTCTTCATCGGCGTCGGCGCGACCAGCTCCGACAAGTACATCGTCATCTCGTGCGGCAACCAGGAGACCAGCGAGGCTCTGATCATCCCGGCCGCCGATCCGACCGCCAAGCCGGCCATCTTCCATCCGCGCGAAGTTGGCGTCCGCTACGAGGTCGAGCACTGGAACGACCACTGGGTGATCCGCACCAACGCCGACGGCGCGGTCGACTGGAAGCTGGTCACCACCCCCGAGACCGCCACGGGCAAGGCCAACTGGAAGGACTGGATTCCGCACCAGCCTGGCCGCCTGATCTCCGGGACCATGGCCTTCAAGCGCTGGTTCGTGCGGCTGGAGAAGGTCGACGCCCTCAACCGCGTGACGGTCACGGCGGCGGATGGCGCCGAGCACGTCATCGGCTTCGACGAGGCGGCCTACGCCCTGTCGCTGGACGGCGGCTACGAGTACGACACCGACAACGTCCGCTTCGTCTACAACTCGATGACCACGCCCCGGCAGTGGTTCGACTACGACATGGCCAAGCGCACCCGCACGCTGCGCAAGACGCAGGAAATCCCCTCCGGCCACGACCCGTCGCAGTACGAGACCCGCCGCCTGAACGCCAAGGCCAGCGACGGGACCGAGGTGCCGATCTTCATCCTGATGAAGAAGGGGACCAAGCTGGACGGCTCGGCCCCGCTGCTTCTCTACGGCTACGGCAGCTACGGCATCGCCATGGAGCCCAGCTTCTCGATCCGCAACTTCAGCCTCGTCGACCGCGGTTGGATCTGGGCCACCGCCTGCCCGCGCGGCGGCTCGGAAAAGGGCTGGGGCTGGTTCCTGGACGGCAAGAAGTTCAAGAAGAAAAACACCTTCACCGACTTCATCGCCTGCGCCGAGCACCTGCACGCGGCCGGCTACGGCAAGCCGGCCAACACCGTGGCCTATGGCGGCTCGGCCGGCGGCATGCTGATGGGGGCGATCAGCAACATGCGTCCGGACCTGTTCGCCGGGATCATCGCGGCCGTGCCGTTCGTCGACGTGCTGAACACGATGAGCGACACCACCCTGCCCCTTACGCCGCCGGAATGGCCCGAGTGGGGCAATCCGCTGGAGGACAAGGAAGCCTACGACTACATCGCCAGCTACAGCCCCTACGACAACGTGGCGGCCAAGCCCTATCCGGCGGTGCTGGCGACCGGCGGCCTGTCCGATCCCCGGGTCACCTATTGGGAGCCCGAAAAATGGACAGCCAAGCTTCGCGAGCACACGACCAGCGGGAAGCCTGTCCTTCTGAAGATCAACATGGACGCGGGACACGGCGGCGCATCCGGACGCTTTGACTTCCTCAAGGAGATCGCCCTGGACTACGCCTTCGCTGTCTGGGCGGCTGAAAGAGGCTGGGAAAAGGCGTGAGTTCGACTGCTGTTATCCGTCCGTCGGTCGATGCGGATATGCCCGCGATCACCGCGATCTACGGCTGGAATGTTCTGAACGGGTTCGGGACCTTCGAAGAGACGCCACCCGACCAGACGGAGATGACGCGGCGGCGCGAGAGCTTTCTCGCGCGCGGCCTGCCCTATCTGGTCGCCGAATTGGACGGCAAGGTCGTGGGCTACGCCTATGCCGGCCCGTTCCGGCTGCGGGCGGCCTATCGCTACACGGTCGAGGACAGCATCTATGTCTCGCCAGACGCCGTGGGCAAGGGGGTCGGACGGGCGCTGCTCCAGGCGTTGATCGAGGCCTGCGAGGCGCTGGGCCTGCGACAAATGTGCGCAGTCATCGGCGACAGCGGCAATCAGGCCTCGATCGGCCTGCACGCGGCGCTCGGCTTTGAAGAGAGGGGCGTTTTTCCAGACATGGGCCACAAGTTCGGCCGCTGGCTGGACTTGGTCTGGATGCAGCGTCCCCTAAATGGGGGCGGCGCGACCCCGCCAGACACGCCAGGGATGTTCCTGAGCGGCGTTTGAAGTCATTTTCGAAGTAAAGCTTAACCTCCCCCTCGTATATCTTGGTCCTTGACGACAGCGAGGGCTGGAATTGCAGGTCGAGGACACCGGTTCGGATCGGCGGGCGGAAGTTGCGCTTACGCGCGCTTATGTTCCGATCGTGCGCGGCTACCTGATCGCCAGCTCAGTTTACTATGCGCTGATCAGCCTTTCTCACCCCTTCTACGAGAAGGGCTTTGCGTTCTGGCTTCTGGAGAGCGTCGCGGTCGCGGCCTGCCTTTACGGCTTCGGCGCCTGGCGCGCGCTGAAAGGCGGACAGATCGTCGGCCCGGGCCTGGAGGCCGTGGCGCTGGGCATGAACGCCTTGTTCCTGTCGAACGTCGTCGCCTACCAGATCCTCCACTTCGAGCCGATGAAGCTCGTCTATTTCGTGCTGATGGGGCTGGTCTTCGCGACCTCCGCGCCGTCACGGCGCGTGGCGCTGATCAGCGTCAGCGTCTCGTTCGCCGGACTGGTCTGGATGGCGCAGAAAGCGCCCGGCGACACGATCAACAACTACGCCTTCATCGGCCTGGCCGGCGCGTTCGCCGCCTTCGGCATGTCCACTCTGATGCGCGGCGTCGTGCATCGCGAGGTTCGCGCGCGTCTCGCCAGCGAAGCCCTCAATGTCGAACTGCAGCGCGAGTTGACCGAGAACCGTCGCCTGAGGACCGAGGCCCAGGCCCTGGCCCTCACCGCCGAGACCGCCAACCGCGCCAAGACCGAATTCCTCGCGACCATGAGCCACGAGATCCGCACGCCGCTGAACGGCGTGCTGGGCATGGCGCAGATCATGGCCGCCGGCGAGCTCAGCCCAGAACAGCGCCGCCGCCTCGACACCGTCACCGCCTCGGGCCAGTCGTTGCTCAGCGTGATCAACGCCATCCTCGACATCTCGAAGATCGAGGCGGGCAAGATGGAGATCAACCCCGCTCCGTTCGATCTTTCAGCCCATCTCGACGCCCTGCGCCAGCTCTATGGCGGCCTGGCCCGCGACAAGGGCCTCGACTTCAATCT
Organism: Caulobacter sp.; assembly: GCA_041905125.1. Lineage (GTDB taxonomy): Bacteria > Pseudomonadota > Alphaproteobacteria > Caulobacterales > Caulobacteraceae > Caulobacter. The sequence continues at coordinate 39,854 of JAYRLX010000001.1, forward strand.
CGAGGTCACAGCGGACGCGCAGGGCTGGCGACTGGGCGACGCCGACCGGCTGCGACAGGTGATGTCGAACCTGATCTCGAACGCGGTGAAGTTCACCGACGCCGGCGAAGTCCAGGTGTCCGTCGACGGCGATGACGAGACCATCGTGGCGCGTGTGATCGACAGCGGCGCCGGCATACCCGAGGCCGAGCGTGGTCGCCTGTTCACGAAATTCGCCCAACTCGACAGCTCCAGCACCCGCCGCGCTGGCGGCTCAGGCCTGGGTCTGGCGATCTGCAAGACGCTGAGCGAGCTGATGGGCGGCTCCATCACCTATTCGACCGCCGAAGGAGGCGGCGCCTGCTTCACCGTCACCCTGCCGATGCCGCGCGTGAAGCCGGCGGACGGCCTGGACCCTCATCACGGCATCAATGGCCCGGACACGGCCTCGGACGCGCCCAAGATCCTCGTCGTCGACGACAACCAGACCAATCGCGCCGTGCTGTTGACCTTGTTGGGCCATCTGGGGGTCGCCGCCCAGTTCGCCGTCGACGGCCGCGACGCCCTGGCCATGTGGGAGCGCGCCCACTGGGACGCGATCCTGATGGATATCCACATGCCGATCATGGACGGGGTGCAGGCCAGCCAGACGATCCGCGCGCGGGAAAGCGCCACCGGCCGCGCCCGCACGCCGATTATCGCCGTCACGGCCAGCGTATTGACCCACGAACGGACCCTCTACGCCGAAGCGGGCATGGACGGCATCGTCCCCAAGCCGGTGGAAATCCCGCGCCTCGTCGAGGCCCTGGGCAAAGCCCTGTCGATCGATCCGATGGTCGATCACGCCGACACGCGCGGCGTCGCCTAAGCCCGCGCCTCGCGGATGGATAACAAAAAGGGGACGCCATGACGTCCCCTTCTTCATTCCGAACCCGCGCGGCGACCGCTCGTAAGAACCGTCGCCGGTTACATCACCCCTTGCGCGAACGCGGGGCCTTGCCCTTGCGGCCGCCTTGGCCCAGGCCCAGGGCCTTGGCCATCTTGGACCGCGCTTCGCTGTAGGCCGGAGCGGTCGTCGGATAGTCGTTCGGCAGGCCCCATTTCGCCTTGTACTCAGCCACGGTCATGCCGTGGGTCGTGAGGTGGCGCTTCAGAGTCTTGTACGGCTTGCCGTCCTCGAAGCTGATCAGCGCCTCAGGCGTGATGCTCTTGCGGATCTGGGCCGGCGTCGCCTTGGTCACGGTCTCCACGGTGGGAGCCGGCGGCGCGCCAATACCAGCCAGGGCGTCGTGCGTCGCGCGGATCAAGGCCGGAAGCTCCGACACCGGCGTCGAATTATTCGCGACATAATTAGCCACGATTTCCGCCGTAAGCTCGATGAGGGTCGCTTTATCTTCCACGATCACAACTCCATTCCCCTATATCTCCCGCTAAGCCCGCAATTACACCTTCGCTTGAGAAAAACAAGTAGTTCAAAGCCAGAAAACTGATTGATGCGTGTTAAAGCTTAGCAATCGTTTGTGATCGAGCGCGCTCAACGAGGAAAATTTCCGTCCACTATAACGCTCACCACCTCGTTTTAGGCCCGGCCAGCCTGGCGAAAACAGCGTACGCCGTTGTGGATTTCGCAACCGCGAACAGCTTCCGTGTATGTGAACGACCTTCTCACCGCGAATATCGGCGGGAAGCGGCGTTCGAATAGATGAACACGCGGGCGTTGAAACGTATCCCCGCGTCTCGCGCTTACGTCGATTAAGGCATTTCACATCTGGATTTGATCGGGACACGATCGACTACCGACCAACGGCCTCGAAGGCGATTCGTGGCGCTCGCGGGCCAATATCCAGCGACGCCCTGCCCGAGCAAGAAATCCCGTCGCCTCTCCGGCCTGACGCCGCCGCGGCCATCGAAACGCGAAGATCTATCGAGGGGCGCCGGGAATAGATCGCCCCGAGAAGCCGGTCAGCTTCGAACAACGCGCCTAGTTGTTCAGGAGGAAGTGGCTGGGGAACTAGGACTCGAACCTAGAATGACGGTACCAAAAACCGCAGTGTTACCATTACACCATTCCCCAGCAGGAACGGCGAGACCCGTCAGGGCCCGGCGAGGCGGTGGAGATAGCTCACGACTCGGATGGATGCAACAGGCCTTTTTCGAACTTTTTTCGGGCCGCTGCGCGATCGTCGAAAAAGGCGCTTGCGCCCTCCGAAACACCCTCCTATAAGGCCGGCCTCCAAGTCGGAGTGTGGCTCAGTCTGGTAGAGCACTGCGTTCGGGACGCAGGGGTCGCAGGTTCAAATCCTGCCACTCCGACCATTTCTTCCCCGCTAACCAGAAGCGGGAAACTTGCCGAAAAAACACAACATTAGCGGCCAGCGCCCCGGCGCGACCGCCAATCTTGCGTGAAGCCGAACAGCGTTGCGCGCTCTTCATTTGGAACCGTCCGCGACACCGAGTAGCTTGTGCCGGACACCTCCCAACGGGACTTCCGATGAAGCAGTTCTTCCTGACCGTCGCCGGCGTCTTTGTCGGCCTTCTGTTGTTCGTGGTCGGAGTTCCGTTCCTGCTTGTGGTGATCGCCGCCGGAGCGGCGCGCCCCGCCCCGCCCCCGGCGCACGCCGTCCTGCAACTGGACCTGCGCGAGGGCCTGACCGACCAGACGCCCCGGAATCCGTTCGCCGCCCTGGGCGGAAGCGGCGACTCCGTGATGTCGATCATCGAGACGCTGCGACGGGCGGAAAAAGACGACAAGGTCCGCGCTGTCCTGGTGCGCCTGCCGGAGGGCGGCGTCGCCCCGGCCGCGGCCGACGAGCTTCGCCTGGCGTTCAAGCACTTCCGCGACGTCGGCGGCAAACCGATCTACGCCCACAGCCAAGGCCTCTATCCATCGGGCATGGTCACCTCGACCTACATGCTGGGCGCCTCGGCCAGCGAGCTCTGGATGCAGCCCGACAGCAGCTTCCAGGCGGTTGGCCTCTCCAGCGAGTCGATGTTCTTCAAGCGCTTCTTCGACAAGTACGGCGTCAAGGCCGACTACGAGCAGCGCTACGAGTACAAGAACGCGGTCAATCCGTATCTCTATAGCGACTACACGCCGGCTCACCGGGAATCGACATTGTCGTGGATGGGCTCGGTGTATCGCACCGCCCTGGTCAGCGCCGCCGTCGATCGCAAGCGCGACCCGGTTCAGCTGACCCGCACGCTCGAGGACGGCCCCTACAGCGCCCAGGAAGCGCAGACCAAGGGCCTGATCGACAAGGTCGGGCAGGTCAGCGACATCCAGGCCTTCGCCCTCGACAAGGCCGGCAAGGGCGCCAAGCTGATCGACTTCGACGACTACGCCTCGCGCTCCAAGCCGCCCGTCGTGAAGACCGGTCCGGCCATCGCGGTGATCGGCGCCGAAGGCGCGATCGTCACCGGAACCAGCGGCGGCGGCTCGCCGCTCGGCGGCGAGAGCAACCTCTATTCCGACGACGTGGCCCACGCCTTCAAGAACGCGACCGACGACAAGGACGTCAAGGCGATCGTCTTCCGCGTCTCGTCGCCCGGCGGCTCGGACACGGCCTCGGAGCAGATCCTCGCGGCGATGAAGGCCGCTAAGGCGGCCGGCAAGCCGGTCGTGGTCAGCATGGGGACCTATGCGGCCTCTGGCGGCTACTGGATCTCCAGCCAGGCCGACGCGATCGTCGCCCAGCCGTCGACCCTGACCGGCTCGATCGGCGTCTATGGCGGCAAGTTCGCGATCGGCGACGCCCTGGCGCGCTTTGGCGTCGACACCAAGCAACTGCACGTCGGCGGCGACTACGCCCAGGCCTTCGGCTCGGGCGACGGCTTCACGCCCGAGCAACGCGCCAAGTTCGCCGGCTGGATGGATCGCATCTATGCGGGCTTCATCACCCGCGTGGCCGAGGGCCGCAAGCTGCCCGCCGCCCGCGTGCGCGAGATCGCCAAGGGCCGCGTCTGGACCGGCGAGCAGGCCAAGCAGCTGGGCCTGGTCGACGAACTGGGCGGCTTCTACCAGGCGGTGGACAAGGCCAAGACCCTGGCCAAGCTGAACGGCGACGTGCGCCTCAAGCGCATGGACGGCGGTCCGTCCCCCTTCGAGGCGCTGGAGAAGCTGCTGGGCGTCAGCGAGACCTCGGTCCGGACGCTGGCGGCGGCCGCGTGGGTTCTGGGCGATCCCCGCTCGCAAGCCCTTCTCGACGAAATGGCCAAGGCCCGCCTGCGCGCCGCGCCCGGCGGGGCGTCGGTGCTGGCCGACACGCCGGTGCGCTAGCGGATAGGTGGCGGTCGGGCTTCGCTCCCGGCCGCCGTCGCCGCCTCGCCCGCCCTAGAGAGACGCGCCTCGCCCGGCCTTTGGTCGCCATGCGTTCGAGGGCGGCTGAAGGCTTCGCCTGACTTCACGACACGACAAAGGCCCCGAGCACCGCTCGAGGGCCTTTCTCTTGATATGGCCGCCCCAGGACGTCCTCTCGGTGTCGGGGAAACCTCCGCGAGGTCCCAGCGGGCGCGAGAACGACGGCCGCCGCCTGACCGACCACATACCCTAGAAACGACAATGCCGGCGCTTTCGCGCCGGCATTGCTCCGATCGAAGAGTGACCTTCAGATCAGAAGGAGTAGCGAACGCCGAGATACAGGCGACGCGGTTGGACCCAGTTCGTGCCTTGGCCCAGGTTGTACTGACCGTTACCCGCGATCAGCTTCATGACATCCGTCGTCGATTGCTTGTTCAGGATGTTGAAGATGTCGAGGAAGAACTCGGCCTTGCCGCCGACGCCGGGCACTTCGTGCTCGTACTTCAGGCGGGCGTCCAGGGTGTAGTAGGACGGCGCCTTGGCGCTGCCGATACCACCCGGCAGGTAGTAGGTGTCCGTCACGCCGCCGTAGGCGTAGGGGGTCTCAGCCATCGGCGCGAAGTAACGCCGCGAGATGCTGACGGCCGGCGTGTAGATCGCGCCGCTGTTCCAGTTGAACACCGCCGAGGCTTGCAGGCCGAACGGGAAGTCGTACGAGCCATAGGCCTTGAACTGGTGCTTGATATTGCCCGGCGTCGGCCCGTAGGCGTTCGGCGCGCGCGGATCCAGCGCGACCCAGTCGCCTTGGTAGTCGGCGTTGCTGTCCGAGTTGGTGTTCCCGTGCGCGCTGTTGTGCGTGTACGAGGCCTGACCGAACCAGTTGCCGGTCTTGTACTTCGTAATGGTCAGCTCGTAGCCGGTGTAGTTACGCTTGCCGCCCGGCAGGGTGCCGATCACGTAGTTCGAGTTCGGCGTGCTGGTGTAGCCGAAGTACGACAGCGGGATGTAGAACAGCGAGCCCGGATAAGCGACGCCGTTGGCGCCGTCGGCCGGCGTGGCGTTCGGGTTCGAGTACAGACCCAGGTCGAAGTCTTCCAGGATGTCGCGGGTGCGGCGGTGGTTGACCGTCGCCGTGACGCCGATGCTGGAACCGATCGTGGTCTGGTAGCTCAGTTGGTACTCGTCCGTGTACGGCGTCTTCGTCGACGGCGAGAACAGGGCGTCCGGCGTGGTGGCGCCACCGCGGGTGCGGAAGGTCAGCCATTGGCCGCCGATGTAGATCTGCTCTTCGTCGACCGGGCCCGTAAGAGCGCCGGCGAAGTCCGACATGTTGTTACGAGCGGGGTCATAGTAACGACCCACGAAGCCCGAGATCTTCGAACGGGCGTCGCCGTTGATGTCGTAGACCACGCTCAGACGCGGGGCGATATCCCAGTCGAAGGTGGCGACCTTCGAGCCGTCCGAAGCGAAGTGCTCCCACTTCTCGGTGCGCACGCCGGCGCCGACCGTAAAGCGGTCCCAAGTCCAGGTGTCTTGCAGATAGAGCACCTGACCCTTGCTATCGACGCTGTACGGCGCATTGGTCGTGCGCAGAGCGCGATACATGTTCACGTTGCCATAGGGGTTACCCGTGGTCGACGTGAAACGGTAGTTGTTGAGCTCCGCCGTCGTGGCCGTGCCGTCACCGTTGGTGTCGACAGCGGCGCGAGCCGTCGCGTTGGCGTTGATCGCCGCCAGAACACGAGCGTTGTCGGCCGAGGTGACCGAGCGGGTCGTCCACTTGATGGTGCCGCCGCCGTAGTCAGCCCAGGTCGCGCCGGCATATTGCGCGGCCATCGAGGCGTAGGTCGCGCCGCCCGGGACGGTGCCGTTCTCGGCGTAGATGTTCTTGGTGTTGATGTAGCCGCCCTTGAAGGTGTGGCTGCCATAGTTGGTGTCGAGATAGTACTCGAAGTTGCCGCCGTATTCCTTGCGGTCGCGGTGCGTTTCGAGGTTCGAGCCGGTGCCACCCAGCTGACGCTGCGCGATGGTCGAGCCAGAGCCTTGGAAGCCGACCGTGTCGGACACGCTCTGATCAGCAGCCTTACGGGTCAGCTCACCCTTGTGATTGAAGTAGTAGGCGTTGACCTGCAGGTTGTCCCACGTGTGGGTGTAGTCGATCTTGTAATTGTCGCCGCCCTGCTTGGTGGCGCGGTCGCGGTTGTTCAGGACCGTCTGGTCCGACGAGCCGCTGAGGTCGGTCGGGTCGTTGAAGAACGTGCCGGTCAGACGATCGTTGTCGGTAATCTGCCAGGTCGTCTTGAAGAAGGCGTACTTGGCGTCGTTGGTCACCGTACGACGAACCGCGCCCGTGGTCGGATCAAGCACTTCGTCCGAGCGGTGCTTCTTCTGATACGAACCGAAGACCCACAGACGATCCTTGATGATCGGGCCGCCCAGGGTGAAGGCGGTGTCGTAGGTCTTGAAGCCGCCCGACGACTGGTGCTTGTCCTTGGCGACCAGGCTGTCGTTTTGCAGGTAGTAGTTGACCGAGCCGTGCCACTGGTTGCTGCCCGACTTGGTGACGACGCGCGAAACCAGGCCCGAACCGCCGGCGTATTCAGCCGGCAGACCGCCGACCAGCACTTGCTGTTCCTGGATGATTTCCGAGTTGAAGTTGGCGCCGAAGGTGCCGGTCGACGGGTCGGTCACGTCCACGCCGTCGAGGAAGTACAGGTTGTCCGAAGACGAGCCGGTCGCGCCGTCGACGTCGGCGTAGTTGACGCCCGAACGCGACGAGGGGTTGCCGCCCGACGAGGGCTTCACGCCCGGAACCAGCTGCAGGTAGCTCTGATAGCTACGGCCGGTGGGGAGCGATTCCACGGTCTGCAGGGTCAGGGTGGTGCCGACGACGGCCGAGGTCACGTCAACGGCCGCGAGCGAACGGCCGGTGATGACGATCTCTTCGACCTTGTTGCCTTGCGAGGCCAGGGCGTAACCGTACGAACGGTCTTGACCCGACACGACGGCGACGTTGCTGGCGCTGAACTCGTTATAGCCCGGCGAGGCGATGGACACCGTGTAGTTGGTCGACGGGTCGAGACCGCTGACGCGGACGCGGCCCTCGGAGTCGGTCGTGCCGGTCTTGGTGACTAGGCTGTCCGGCGAGCGGACCACAACGGTCGCGCCCGAAACCGGGGCGCCGTTTTCACCGCTGACGGTCACGCGTAGCGCGCCGCTCTGCGATTGCGCCAGAGCCACGCCCGCGACGACGGCGCTCAGGGCCACGCCGAGCGCGACTCGGCTGACACCCTTCGACAAGTCGCGGATTCGCTTTTGGCTCGCCGTCATGGCGCTGCCTTGGATGGAATTCATGCTGATCAAGTTCCCCTCTGTGATGGCGCTAGCGGCAAGCTGGACAAGCCCCTCTAGAAACTTTGTCCGGCCCGGAGCGGAAAACCGCATACAGCGCCACCAGATCACTGGTGTCCCGGAAAGTATTTCCCCGGTTAAGCAGACGTTAGGGGGCCGCCCAACCGGGGGTCAATTGTCATTACAAATTTGCAATCGACATCGCGCAGCCCTGTCGCAAAAACGCCACAGGAGCGCCCAATTTCGAGAGATCAACGATCGAGCTCCGCCGCGTCTGACTTGGTCGCCGGGCAACACCTTCCAAAGACTATTGATTGGGAAGAACTATTCGACCTTCGGAACCCAGCGTTCGCGGACGAGCGCACCGAATTTGGAGACAGTGGAAAAGTGCGACACCCGGCTTGACTTGGGCATTATGGCGCCCGCAGGAGCTCTATGGCTCGCAAAATACTTTTACGAATTCGTCATATGTGAGAGTGATCGCCCCCATCTGGCGCCACCTTGAGGTGCAGCCACTTATGCGAACTGACCATTGTCTAGGCGCCTCTTGGCCGCGAAGATGGCCCCGCGACGGACAGCGTCGCGACTAGTCAGTTCGGCGGAGCCATGAGCGATTTTCGACGCGTCACCGACTCTCTTTCGGTCAGCCCTCAGGTCACGGAGGCCGATATGGCCCGCGCCGCGGCTGAAGGCTTTGTCCTTGTGATCAACAATCGCCCGGACGGCGAGGACCCCAGCCAGCCTTCGAGCGCGGCGATCGAGGCGGCCGCCCGGGCGGCGGGCTTGAAGTATCTCTATGTCCCCGTACGCGGCGGCCCGACGCCGGATCAGGTGGAGACGGTCCGAGACGCGGTCGAGGCGGCGAACGGTCCGGTACTGGCCTTCTGCCGCTCGGGCACCCGCTCGATCGTCACCTGGTCGATCGGCCAGGCCCTGGCGGGCGCGGATCGTCAGACTCTGGTCGAGCAGGGCCTGAACGCCGGCTACGACCTCTCTGGCGTGCTGCCGGCCTAGAAGGCGACCGCTTCGCGCGCGGCCATGGGCGTCGGTTCGGCCTGGCAGCTGGCCAAGGCGAACTGCGCCAGCATGATACAGAGAACGGCGAAGGCCGCGCGCTGAAGCCGTTTTGAAACAAAAATCGCCGCGTCGGTCGCCATGATCCGGTCCCCCTGGGATACTCGAGGGCCCCCAGCGCAAGACCGGCGCCGCGATCAGGCCCGAAACCGGAGCGACCGCATGATCCCCTTCGTCCGCGAGCTGGCGTTCGAGTACGGCCGCTGCGACCAGGTCTCGCCGCTGACCCGGCGGGTGATCGCCCGCAATCCCGGCCCGTTCACCTATACCGGCACCGGCGTCTATATTGTCGGCCAGGGCGAGGTGGCGGTGATCGACCCGGGCCCGGATCTGCCCGAGCACTTCGAGGCGCTGAAGGCGGCGCTGGCCGGCGAGCGCGTCACCCACGTGCTGGTCACCCACCACCACCTGGACCACAGCCCCCTCGCCCGCCCGCTGGCCGAGCTGTTCGGCGCCAGGGTGTATGGCCGTCCCGCGCCGGCGGATCATGGCGAGGCCGCCGCGCCAGGTCTGGAGGAAGGCGCGGACGATCGCTTCCGCCCCGATATCGAACTTTCCGACGGCGACGTCGTCAGCGGTCCCGGCTGGACGCTGGAGGCCGTGACCACCCCCGGCCACACCTCCAACCACGTCTGCTTCGCGCTGAAGGAAGAAAACGCCCTGTTCTCCGGCGACCACATCATGGGGTGGTCGACGACAGTGGTCAGCCCGCCCGACGGCGACATGGGCGACTACTTCGCCAGCTTGGCCAAGGTGCGGGCGCGAAACTTCGACACCCTTTGGCCCACCCACGGCGCGCCGGTCCAGGACGTCGGGCCATTCATCGACGCCTACATCGCCCACCGTAAGGCGCGGGAGGCCCAGATCCTGGAGGCGCTGGGCGCTGGCTTCACGTCGATCCCCGCCATGGTCCCCAGCCTCTATGCGGCCGTCGATCCGCGCCTGCATCCGGCCGCGGCGCTGTCGGTGCTGGCCCACATGAACCAGCTGGTGAAGGAAGGTCGCGTTGTGGCCGAAGGCGAAGGGCTAAGCGGTCAGTACCGGGCAGCCTAGGGGAACAGCCGCTTCGTCGTCCAGCCGTCGGCGACGCGGTCGAAGACCAGCCGCTCGTGCAGGCGGAACGGGCGGTCGCGCCAGAACTCGATCGTGACGGGGACGATGCGATAGCCCGACCAGTGCGGCGGGCGCGGCACCTTGCCCAGACCGAACTTCAGACCCATCTCGGCCACCCGCTTCTCCAGGGCCAAACGGTCCGGCAGCGGCTGCGACTGCTCGCTGGCCCAGGCGCCGATCTGGCTGTGGCGGGCGCGGCTGGCGAAATAGGCGTCGGCCTCGGCGTCGGTCACCGACTCGACGAGCCCCCGGATTCGCACCTGTCGGCGCAGCGACTTCCAGTGGAACAGGATCGCGGCCTTCGGATTGGCCGCCAGCTCCCGCCCCTTGGCGCTGTGAGTGTTGGTGTAGAAGACAAAGCCCCGCGGATCGAGGTCCTTTAGCAGCACCATCCGCGAGTCGGGCATGCCGTCGGCGTCGACGGTCGAGACAGTCATGGCGTTGGGGTCGTTGAGCTCCTTCTTGCCCGCATCCTCCAGCCACTCGGCGAACAGCGCGAAGGGATTCTCCTCCGACAGCAGCGGCGGCGGCGTGGCCTCGGTGACCTGGCGGACGTAGTCATCCTCGCTCGGCGAGGCGGGGATCAGGGTCTGGTCGCTCATGATCCTCATATAGGCCCCCCAGCGACGAGGAGCCACAGCCACGGTCCCGTAAGCGAAAGTCTTAACTTAACGCCCCGTTGACCATCCGGGCGGCAGGGTCGCCGCCATGACCGCCAAAGGCCCCGTCCTGACGCTTTTCGCGGCCCGCGCCCTGCTCGGCGTCGGGCCGGACGCGGACGAGCGCGCATTGCGCAAGGCCTATCGCGAGGCCGCCAAGCGCGCCCACCCGGACCGTCCGACCGGCGACGCGGCGCTGTTTCGCGAGGTCCAGGCCGCCTATCGCCTGTTGCAAGACGCCCTGGCGCGCCCGACCACCTTCGCGCCGGCCGTGACCACGCCCGCCGCGGCTGACTACGCCTTCCTGGACATCGACATCGCCACCGCCGTGTCCGGCGGCTCGGAAGAGCTGTCGATCGACGGCCGCCGCCTGCGCCTGAAGCTGCCCGCCGGCCTGCGCGCCGGCGACAAGGTGCGGCTGCTCGACGTGCTGTTCGAGGTCCGCCACCGGCCGCTGGACGGCGCCCTGGTGCGCGGCGACGACCTTTGGCTGACCGGCAAGGTCGCGCCGCGCGTGCTGGCGGAAGGCGGCCGGGTCGAGGCCGACACGCCCCTGGGTCCGCGCCAAGCTTGGATCTCGACCAAGGCCGTCGAGCGCGGCCT
>JAYRLX010000171.1:0-3029 GCA_041905125.1 Caulobacter sp.
AGGTCGTACTGGATGTCGATGTCCGACAGGGTGTCGTTGAACTCGATGCAGTCGAACAGGATCGGCTGGCCGTTCTCGATCAGGATGTTCCCGAGATGCAGGTCGCCGTGGCAGTGGCGGGCGAAGCCGTCCTGGGCGCGGGCGTCCAGCAGCGGGCCGAGGCGCTCCAAGGCGAGGTCGGTCTCCTGCACCAGGCGCTCGACGGCCTGCTTGCCGAGACGCGGCGCCAGGCCTCGCAGCAGGTTGGCGTTGGAGCGGATCGTGTAGCCCAGGGCCGAGACGCCGCCGCCTTGCGGACGCAGGGTGGCCCCGGCGTGGAAGCGGGCCACGGTGCGGCCCAGCGAATCTTCCAGCGCGTCGTCGATCGCCCAGGGCTGGGTCGCCAGCACGCCGTTCTGGTCGAAGCGGCGCATCTCCAGCAGGTACTCGACGATCTCGCCTTCGCCGTCGATCTCGACTCCGCCGTCGGCGGTGCGGGTCAGACGGCGCACCTCGCGATAGATGTCCGGCGCGGCGGCGCGGTTGAAGGTCAGCTCACGCTCCAGGGCCCAGCGGCGCAGCTCCAGCGTGGAATAGTCGAGGAAGCCGAAATCGACCGGGCGCTTCACCTTGAAGGCCGAGCCGCCGATCAGGAACACGCGGGCGCACGAGGTCTCGATCGTGCTTTCCGAGCGCTCGCCAAACCAGGCGGCCACTTCCTGTTCGCGCGCGGCTTCCGCGTCCTTGATCACGCTTTCGATCCCGTTCCTGCGCCCACAAATCGGCGGCGAGCGCTCCATAACCGAAACAGAAGGCGAAGTCCTCTCGCGCGACCCTTGCTTACCCTCCATTTTCGCGGCTAGATTGCATCGCAAATCAAACAGCGAGTTTCCCCCATGCTCGTCGGCGCAGGTCTGAAGCGTTCGGGTCACAAGCGGGAGGAGATCCTCGCCTCCGCCAGGTCGCTGTTCCTCCGCGAAGGCTATGCCGACGCGGGCATGGAGGTGGTGGCCCGCGCGGCGGGGGTCTCTACGGCGACCCTCTACGCCTACTTCCCGGGCAAGGCGGACTTGTTCCGGGCCATCGTCATGGAGACGGTCAGCGGCGTGGCCGCGCCGGTCCGCGAAGCCGTTCGGGTCAAGGGCGACGCGCGCACCCGGCTGACCGCCCTGGCTTGCGCCTACGCCAACTTCTTCTCGCGGCCGGACGCCCGGGCGCTGTTCCGGGTGGTGACGTCCGAGCGGCGACGCTTCGAGGACGTGGCCGAATATCTGCTGCAGAGCGCCCGCGACGAGCTGGGCGGGGCGGCGATCGCCGTGATCAACGACCTGGTCAGGACCGGTGAGCTGAAGGTCGAGAAGGCCTCCTGGGCGGCCAGCCAGCTGATGGGCATGCTGGACCACGTGACCCTGGTGCTGGGCCTCTCGGCCGGCGACGAGGTCCAGCCCCGCCGGCCGCTCCGCGCCATCGCCGAGGACGCGGTGGAGACCTTCCTGGCGCGGTACGCGGTGCGCGCCTAAGCGCGGGCGACCCTACCGCCGCTCGACCTGGCTCACATCCCGCACCGCGCCCTTGGCGGCGTTGGTGGTCATGGCGGCGTAGGCGCGCAGGGCCGGGCTGACCTCGCGCTGGCGGTTCAGCGGCTTCCAGGCGTCGGCGCCGCGGGCCAGCTGGGCGGCGCGGCGCTGGGCCAGGACGTCCTCGGCGACCTCCAGCGTGATCCCGCGGTTGGGGATGTCGATCAGGATGGAGTCGCCGGTCTCGACCAGGGCGATCAGCCCGCCCTCGCCGGCCTCGGGCGAGACGTGGCCGATCGACAGGCCCGAGGTGCCGCCCGAGAAGCGGCCGTCGGTGATCAGGGCGCAGGCCGCGCCCAGGCCCTTCGATTTCAGATAGGTGGTCGGGTACAGCATCTCCTGCATGCCCGGCCCGCCCTTGGGGCCTTCGTAGCGGATGACCACGACCTCGCCGGCCACCACCTGGCCGCCCAGGATGCCGCTGACCGCCGCCTCCTGGCTCTCGAAGACCCGCGCCACGCCCCGGAAGGTCAGGATCGACTCGTCGACGCCGGCGGTCTTCACGATGCAGCCCTCGGGGGCCAGGTTGCCGAACAGGACGGCCAGGCCGCCGTCCTTCGAGAACGGGTGCTCGACCGAGCGGATGACGCCCTTTTCGCGGTCCAGGTCCAGCTCTTCCCAGCGCGCGGCCTGGCTGAAGGCGACCTGGGTCGGCTTGCCGCCCGGCGCGGCCTTGAAGAACTCGTGGGCGGTGGCGCTGTTGGTGCGGCCGATGTCCCAGCGGGCCAGGGCCTCGCCCAGGGTCGCGGCGTGGACGGTGGGCTGGCTGGCGTCGATCAGCCCGCCGCGCTCCAGCTCGCCGAGGATGGCCATGACGCCGCCGGCGCGGTGGACGTCCTCCATGTGCACGTCGCTCTTTGCCGGGGCCACCTTGGACAGGCAGGGCACGCGGCGCGACAGGCGGTCGATGTCGGCCATGCTGAACTCGATCCCGCCCTCGTGGGCGGCGGCCAGCAGGTGCAGCACGGTGTTGGTCGAGCCGCCCATGGCGATGTCCAGGCTCATGGCGTTCTCGAACGCGGCCCGGGTGGCGATCGCGCGCGGCAGGGCGGTGGCGTCCTCCTGCTCGTACCAGCGCTGGCACAGGTCGACGACCAGGCGGCCGGCTTCCTTGAACAGGGCTTCCCGGTCGGCGTGGGTGGCCAGCACCGAGCCGTTGCCGGGCAGGGAGAGGCCCAGGGCCTCGGTCAGGCAGTTCATCGAGTTGGCGGTGAACATGCCCGAGCACGAGCCGCAGGTCGGACAGGCGGCCTTCTCGATGGCCGAGACTTCCTCGTCGGAATAGCTGTCGTCGGCGGCCACGACCATGGCGTCGACCAGGTCCAGGGCGCGGATCTTGCCCTTCACCTGCACCTTGCCGGCCTCCATCGGCCCGCCCGAGACGAAGACGACCGGGATGTTCAGCCGCATCGCGGCCATCAGCATGCCGGGCGTGATCTTGTCGCAGTTGGAGATGCAGACGATCGCGTCGGC
>JAYRLX010000171.1:3039-7889 GCA_041905125.1 Caulobacter sp.
GATCAGGTCGCGGCTGGGCAGGGAGTACAGCATACCGCCATGGCCCATGGCGATGCCGTCGTCGACGGCGATGGTGTTGAACTCCTTGGCCACGCCGCCGGCCAGCTCGATCTCGCGGGCGACCAGCTGGCCCAGGTCCTTCAGGTGCACGTGGCCTGGGACGAACTGGGTGAAGCTGTTGGCGATGGCGATGATCGGCTTGCCGAAATCGCTGTCCTTCATGCCGGTGGCGCGCCAGAGGCCGCGGGCGCCGGCCATGTTGCGGCCATGGGTCGAGGTGCGCGAGCGATAGGGAGGCATGGTCAAATTCCAGTGTCGGTCGTGGGGTCTTTTACGGCAGTCAGGTTCGATCGAAAAATATATTAGTCCGCCCAGATTAAGTCGCTAAGCCTATCGCCATGGACATCCGCCAGTTCCGTCATTTCGCCGCCGTGGCCGAGACCCTGCACTTCGGCAAGGCCGCCGAGCGCCTGGGGATGACCCAGCCGCCGCTCAGCCAGTCGATCCTGGCGCTGGAGAAGGAGCTGGGCGCGCCGCTGTTCGCGCGGACCAAGCGGAGCGTCGAGCTGACCCCGCTGGGCCAGCAGTGGCTGCCGCACGTGCTGGAGGCGCTCGCCGCCGTCGACGCCCTGCCGGAGACCGCCCGCCGGCTGCGCGACGGCCAGACGGGGTACCTGACCCTGTCGTTCGTCAGCACCGCCGACTACAGCGTCCTGCCCGACCTGGTCCGCCGCTACGCCGAGGCCTATCCGGACGTCGAGATCCGCCTGGTCGAGGCGACCAGCGACGTGCAGATCCCGGCGGTGGTCGCGGGCGAGCGCCACGCCGGCATCATCATTCCGCCGGCCGAGCGGGCGCTGCCCGAGTCCCTGGCCTATCACCGGCTCGTCTACGAGCCGCTGGTGGCCGCCGTTCCCGCCGCCTGGGTCGCGGACGGTCGCCTGCCGATCACGGACGGCGTCCTGGCGCCCGAGGCCCTGCTGGACGCGCCGCTGGTGCTGTTCCCGCGGAACGTGGCCCCAGCCTTCCACGACCTGGTCACCGGCTATTTCAGCGCCCGCGGCCGGCCGGCGCGGATCGTCCAGGAGGCGATCCAGATGCAGACCATCATCAGCCTGGTCTCGGCCGGGCTGGGCCTGGCGCTGGTGCCGGCTTCGCTGCGGAACCTGGCGCGGGCGGGCGTGGCCTATGTCGAGCTTCAGGCGCCGCCGGTGCTGGAGACAGGGCTGGTCTGGCGGCGGGACGACGAAGCGCCGACGCTGCGCGGGCTGCTGGGCCTGGTGGGGGCTTAAGGCCGCTCGCGTCAAAATCCCGTGTCATCCCGGCCGCAGCGAAGCGGAGAGCCGGGACCCAGGGGGTGACGAAACGCGGTGCGCGCCGCCCCTGGGTCCCGGATAGCCTCTGCGAGGCTTCCGGGATGACACGGATTTGAGCGTGTGAAGAGAACCCTACGACGCCCGGATCTTCACGACCTTCGACGGACCCGTCTGACGCAAGGCCTCGACCAGCTCGAACAGCGCCGCGCGGATGCCCGCTTCGTCGCCGGCCTCGGCCAGGGCGTCGAGGGCCTCGAGACGCGCGTCGGCGATCGGCGGGGCGGGCGAGAGACGGACGGCTTCCATGATGCCGGGAGCCTTGGCGCGGGCGACCTCGTTCACGTCGACCAGGGTCTCGGTCAGCTTCTCGCCGGGACGCAGGCCGGTGATCTTGATCTCGATGTCGCGGCCGGGGACCAGGCCTTGCAGCTCGATCATCCGCTTGGCCAGGTCGATGATCTTGACCGGCTCGCCCATCTCCAGGGTCAGCACGCCGTCCTCGTCGCCGTCCGAGGCGATCATCGACAGCGCCACGGCCCTCAGCACCAGCTGCACGGCCTCGGGGATGGTCATGAAGTAGCGTTCGACATTGGCGTCGGTCAGGGTGATCGGGCCGCCGCGGGCGATCTGGCTCTGGAAGATCGGCACCACCGAGCCGGCCGAGCCCAGCACGTTGCCGAACCGGACGATGCTGACGCGCATGTCGCCGCCGCCGCCGTACTGGCGGACCACGGCCTCGGCCACGCGCTTGGCCGCGCCCATGATGCTGGTCGGGGCCACGGCCTTGTCGGTCGAGATCAGGGCCAGGTGCGCCGCGCCGCAGGCCTTGGCGGCCACGGCGACGTTGCGGGTGCCCAGGACGTTGGTGCGCACGCCCTCGCACGGGTGGTTCTCGACCAGGGTCACGTGCTTCAGCGCCGCGGCGTGGAAGACGATGTCGGGCTTGTGCTCGGCGAAGACGCGGTCGACGCGGGCGGCGTCGCGGACGTCGCACAGGATCTCGCGGCGCGGCAGCAGCGGGTGGCGCTCGGCGATCTCGCGGTCGATGTGGAAGAGGTTGTATTCCGAGGCGTCGACCATGGTCAGCTGGGCGCAGCCGCTGGCGGCGATCTGGCGGCACAGCTCCGAGCCGATGCTGCCGCCGGCCCCGGTGACCAGCACCCGGCGGCCCCAGACCAGGGCGCGGATCGGTTCGGGATCGAGGCGCACGGGCGGGCGGCTCAGCAGTTCCTCGAGGCTGATCTCGCGCAGGATCGGGCCGCTGTCGGCGTCGGCGCCCATTTCGACCACGCCGTGGCGGCGCAGCAGGCGAACGCCTTCGGTCTTCAGCCGGCCCAGGCGCTCGGCGCCGAAGGTGCTCATGGCGCTGTCGGTCAGGAACAGGATGGCCGAGGGCGGCAGGCCGCTGTCGCGCAGCCGGGCCAGAACGCGGTCGAAGTCGGCGATCGCGCCCAGCACGCAGACGCCGCGCAGCTCGTCGCCGGTCTCGCGGTCAGCCGGAGACACCACGCCGATCGGGGTGTAGCGCTCGCCCAGGCCCGCCGGCGAGCGCAGGAATGCCTCGGCCTCGGCCGCCGAGCCGACGATCAGCAGGCGGGGCAGGGCGGGGTGCATTGAGGCGGGGCCGAGACGCAGGACCGAGTCCAGCAGTTGGCGCTCGTGCAGGCTGCGGCGGATGACGCGCAGGGCCGACAGGAAGGTGCCCTGGATCAGGGCGGCGCCGGCTACGGTGCGAAGGCCGCCGTCGATGCCGGGGTGGACCATGCGGGTGATGACCATGAAGGCCGCCGTCAGCACGGCCGAGCGGAACAGGCGCAGGTGGTCGCTGGCCGAGACGAAGCGCCAGGGCGCGCGCTCGACGCGGAACACCAGCTCCACGATCAGGGCGCCGAGGGCGTAGTAGGTCGCCTGCAGCAGGGTGTCGCCCGTGAAGGGCATGTCGATGACGAGGTAGCGACCGACCAGCAGGGCCACGAAGGCCAGGAGGACATTGGTCGCGATCTTGCCGACATGTCCCATGCGCGAACCTCTTTAAACCGCAAGACCGGGCCGGAGCCCGGGAAGATTCGTGTCCAAGTAGCACGGCATTTCCGTGGCGTCGCCTTTTCAGCCTCTCCGAAGCGGCAGGACCTCGACGATGTCGCCGGCTTGGGCGGTCGGCGCGCCGGGCCTGCGGCGCAGCAGGGCGTCGGCCTGGGAGAAGACGCCGATCAGCGAGGAATCCTGGTCCGGGAAGGCGCTGGCGGTCAGTCGACCCTCGGCGTCGACGGCCAGGCGCGCGCGCATCCAGTGCTCGCGGGGGCCGGTGGCGGACAGGGGGGCGACCAGGCGGGCGGCGGTCAGGCGAACCTCGGAATCCGCGCCGGTCAGGGCCGCCAGCAGCGGCCTGAGGAACAGCTCGGCGCAGACCAGGGCCGAGGCCGGATTCCCCGGCAGGCCCAGCACGCGGCGGCCGTCGGAGAGCGTTCCAAACGAGGTCGGCTTGCCGGGCCGCACGGCGACGGTCTCGACGGCGAGCTCCAGGCCCAGGGTCTTCAGCGCCGGCTTGACCAGGTCGTGGTCGCCGACCGAGGCGCCGCCGATGGTGACGATCAGGTCGGCCTCGATGGACGCCACGGTGGCCGCGATCGCGGCGGCGTCGTCGGCTTGGGCGCTGAGCCGGAAGGTCTCGCCGCCCCAGGCCTCGATCAAGGCCGCCAGGCTGAACGAGCCGCTCTCGAAGATCTGGTCCGGGCGGGGCGTGGCGCCGGGCGGGACGAGCTCGTCGCCGGTGGCGAGGATCGCCACGCGCGGCCGGCGGGCGACGGGAACCTGCGCAAGGCCCGCCGAGGCGACCAGCGACAGACGCCAGGGATCGATGACGGCGCCTTCGCTCAGCAGGACATCGCCGGCCTGGAAGTCGCCGCCGGCGGCGCGCACGTTGGCCTTGGGATCCTCGCCCGCCTCGAAGCGGACGCTGTCGCCGTCGCGGGCGGCTTCCTCCTGGATGACGACAAGGTCGGCGCCGGCGGGAACGGGGGCGCCGGTGAAGATGCGGACAGCCTCGCCGGCCGGGACGGCGCGGGGGAAGGCCTTGCCCGCCGCGCTCTCGCCAGCGATCGCGAAGGCCTTGCCGGGCGCGTAGTCGGCCCGCCGGATCGCCCAGCCGTCCATGGCCGAGGCGTCGAACGGTGGCTGGGCGCGAGCGGCGATCACCGGCGCGGCGAGGACGCGGCCGAGGCTCTTTTCCAGGGGGACCGCCTCGACGCCGAGGCGCCCGGCGCCGGCGAGGATGCGGGCGCGGGCGTCTTCGACGGTGAGGTTTCGGAGGGAGGGGGCGGTGGTCACGCAGTCATCCTCACGAGATCCTTCTCCCCTTGCGGGAGAAGGTGGCGCGGAGCGCCGGATGAGGGTTGAAAGGGCTGTCCGGACGACGGAGCGCGACCCCTCACCCGACCGCCTTCGGCGGTCACCCTCTCCCGCAGGGGGAGAGGGATACGATTACCCCACGAACGCCCGCTCGATCACGAAGTCGCCGGGTTAGGCGTTGGAGCC
>JAYRLX010000172.1:0-7876 GCA_041905125.1 Caulobacter sp.
GCCTGATCACGCCCTCGTTGGACGAGATGGTGTTCGTGGCCGCCGAGATGGAGCGCCAGGGCTTCGACATCCCGCTGCTGATCGGCGGCGCCACCACCAGCCGCACCCATACGGCTGTGAAGATCGAGCCTGCCTATCGCCGTGGTCCGACCACCTATGTCGTCGACGCCAGCCGAGCCGTGGGCGTGGTCTCGGGCCTGCTGTCGGAAGGCGAGCGCGACCGGATCATCGCCGAGACCCGCGCCGAGTATGTGAAGGTCCGAGAGCAGTACGCCCGCGGCCAGACGACCAAGGCCCGCGCCTCGATCAAGGAGGCTCGCGAGCGCGCCTTCGCCATCGACTGGAAGGGCTATGTCCCGCCCAAGCCCGCCTTCATCGGTACGCGGGTGTTCGAGCCGTCGCTGGCCGAGCTCGTGCCGTTCATCGACTGGTCGCCGTTCTTCGCCAGCTGGGAGCTGATCGGCCGCTTCCCGCAGATCCTTGAGGACGACGTGGTCGGCCAGGCCGCCACCGACCTCTACCGCGACGCCCGCGCCATGCTGGACAAGGTGGTCGAGGAGAAATGGTTCGGCGCCAAGGGCGTGATCGGCTTCTGGCCGGCCCAGGCCCAGGGCGACGACATCGTGCTCTATACCGACGACACCCGCACCGCCGAGTTCTCCCGCCTGCACACCCTGCGCCAGCAGATGGACAAGGGCGAGGGCAAGTCGAACGTGGCGCTCTCGGACTTCGTCGCGCCGATCGGGCAGGGCGCGGACTATGTCGGCGGCTTCGCCGTCACCGCCGGCCATGGCGAGGACGAGATCGTCGCCCGGTTCAAGGCGGCAGGCGACGACTACAACGCCATCATGGCCTCGGCCCTGGCCGACCGCCTGGCCGAAGCCTTTGCCGAGTGGCTGCACTACAAGGCCCGCGTCGAGCTGTGGGGCTACGCCCCCGACGAGGCGGCCGACACCGAGGTGATGATCGCCGAGAAGTACCAGGGCATCCGCCCCGCGCCCGGCTATCCGGCCCAGCCCGACCACACCGAGAAGGGCACGCTGTTCAAGCTGCTCGACGCCGAGGCGGCGACGGGCCTGCAACTGACCGAGAGCTACGCCATGACCCCCGGCGCGGCGGTCTCGGGCCTCTATTTCAGCCATCCGCAGGCGCACTATTTCGGCGTCGGCAAGATCGACGCCGACCAAGTCGAGGACTACGCCCGCCGCAAGGGCTGGGACCTGGCCACCGCCGAGCGCTGGCTGTCGCCGATCCTGAACTACGACCCCTTAGCCCGGGCGCGCGGCGCGGCGGCTTAGGATCCCAAATCCTCCCCCGCTAGGGGGAGGATTGCCAGTCGCTGAACCCCAACGCATCCTGCCTCCCAACGATAAACGGGAGGGGACGGCATGGAACGCTCAGGCGTGAGCCGCCGGGCGCTGGGGGCTTTGGCTCTGGGCGGCGCGGCTGTGGGGCTTTCGGGGTGCGAGGGACCGGGCCGCACGGACCTCAACCCCAAGAGCCGGCGATTCCCGAAGGACTTCGTCTGGGGCGTCGCCACCGCCGCCTTCCAGACCGAGGGCTCGCAGACCGCCGACGGGCGCGGGCCCAGCGTCTGGGACCTGTTCGAGAAGGTCCCGGGCCATGTCAGGGACGGCTCTGACGCCACGGTCGCCACCGACAGCTATCGCCGCTTCCAGGAGGACGTCGACCTGATCGCCGACGCCAGCCTGAACGCCTATCGCTTCTCGATCAGCTGGTCGCGCATCCTGCCGACGGGCGAGGGGGCGGTGAACGCGGCGGGGCTGGATCACTATTCTCGTCTGGTCGACGCGCTGTTGGCCAAGGGCGTCTCGCCCTACGCCACGCTGTTCCACTGGGACCTGCCGCAGGGCCTGCAGGAGAAGGGCGGCTGGAAGAACCGCGACACCGCCCAGCGCCTGGCCGACTACGCGCACGCGGTGGTCGAGAAGCTGGGCGATCGCCTGAAGAACTACATCGTCCTGAACGAGGCGGCGGTGCACGCCGTCTTCGGCCACGTGCTGGGCGAGCAGGCGCCGGGGCTCAAGGACGACAAGCTGCTGGGGCCGGTGATCCACCACATGAACCTCGGCCAGGGCCTGGCGATGCAGGCGCTGCGGGCGAGGGAGCAGGGGCTGAAGGTTGGAACGACCATGGCGCTGCAGCCTTGCCGCCCCGCGGGCGGGGCGTGGGCGATCTGGAACCGCCTGGCCTCGGACGGTCTCGACTCCCTGTGGAATGGCGCGTGGCTGGATCCGCTCTTCAAGGGGACCTATCCCAAGGCGATGGACGACTTCCTGAAGGGCGTCGTCCGCGACGGGGACATGGCGATCACGCGCCAGCCCGTCGACTTCCTGGGCGTGAACTACTACGCGCCGGCCTATGTGCGGCTGGACCTGAACGCGCCGGGCAAGATCGCTCAGGCCGCGCCGCCCAAGGGCGCGGAGCTGGACGCCTTTGGCCGTCACATCGATCCTTCGGGTCTGTTTGAGGTGCTGGACCGCGTGCGCCGCGACTATGGCGCGCCGCCGATGCTGGTTACCGAGAACGGCTGCTCGGACCCGTTCAGCACGGGGCCGGCGATCCTCGACGACCAGTTCCGCATCACCTATCTGCGCCGGCATCTTCAGGCGGTGCTGGCGGCCCGCGAGGCCGGCTGCGACGTGCGCGGCTATTTCGAATGGACCCTGATCGACAACTTCGAATGGGACCTCGGCTACACGTCCAAATTCGGCCTGGTGGCGATGGACCGCGCGACCGGCGCGCGGACGCCAAAGGCCTCGTACCGGTGGTTCAAGGCCTTGGCGGAGAGCGGGGTGTTGGCGGCGAAGTGAAATCCTCCCCCGCTAGGGGGAGGATTTTATTAGTTCGGCTTGCAGATCAGCACGTCGCGGCCGCCGCGCTTGGCGGGCAGCAGGCTGCCGGCGCAGGGGACCGGATTGACGGGATCGACGATGATCTCGTTGCCGCCGATCGGAGGCAGCTTCTTGGCGGGCGTCGCGACCTTGGCCTTCGGCGTCGGGCTGGCGACGGACGCGGGCTTGGCGGCCTCCGGCTTGGCCTGGACGGGCTCGGGCTTGGGCTGAACGGGTTCGGGGGAGGGCTGCGGCGCGGGCGCTTCCGGCGTCGGCGCGCTGGGCGCGGCGGGGGCCGGCGGCGGCGTGGTGGCCGAGACCGCGTTGTAGTTCAGCGCGCGGCCCAGGATGCTCGACTTCATCTCCAGCGTCTTGGCGCGCTTCTCGCAGTCGCCGGGCGGGCTCCAGCTCATCCACATCTGGGCCAGGCGCGCCTTGTCGACCGAGCCGGCGCCTTGCCAGATGGCCGCGCCGCGTTTGACCTGGGCCGCGCCGTATTCCGAGATCGGGCGCGGGCTGGCCTTTTCGGCCGCGGTGATCGCCGAGGCGAAGGTCTTGAGGTCCTTCTGCGCCTGGGCGCGCATCTCCGGATAGGTCTTCAGCGCGGCCTGCACGCCGTCGGGACCCGGGAACGCCTTCTCGATCCGCGTCACCTCCGGCATCACCCGGTCGTAGAGATTGGCGTAACCGCCCAGGGCGCCGTAGCACCAGGCGACATAGCCGTACTCGTCGGTCGGCGGCGCGTTCAGGGACGTCTGGGCGCTCGCCTGGCCGTCCTGGGCCAACAGGGCGAGAGCGAGAAAGAGGGCGTTCGCCATGCGGCGGAGGTCCTTTCGAGTAAACTTACGGAGTGACTAGAGCATTTCGATCGGGATTGGGACCGTTGCGTGGCAACCGAACCAAGCGGAGCCATAACGGGCGAGAGGGCGATCGGCTCCCGGCCTACGACCATGCGCTTTCGCCGCATTGCAACGAAGTCATGTGAATGATCATTCTCAATGTGCTAGAAGCACCTTCCGCGAGGTGATCCGCATCGGGTCGCCCCCCGTATCCGTCAATGTCCGTCGCTGGTTTCGAGGCGATTCATGAGCTTCTGGCGCAATATCGCGAGCATCGCCGCCCGGCGCCTCGACCTGGCCGACTGCACCGAATGTCCGGGCGGCCTGCCGGGCGAGGATCCGGCCTTCTCGACGGCGGTGACGGCGCTGGGCGCCAAGCTGGCCAAGGTCGACGGCCGCGCCGACGGGCACGAATTCGCCGCCTTCACCGAAGTGTTCCAGCCGGATCCGGCGTCCGAGCCGAACATCCATCGCCTGTATGAGCTGGCGCGCCAGACGACTCACGGCTTCGAGAGCTACGCCAAGCGCCTGGCCAAGCGCTATTCCAGCTGCCCGCAGCTGCTGGAGGACGTGGTCGACGGTCTGTTCCACATCGCCAAGGCCGACGGCGTGGTGACCCACGACGAGCTGGCCTATCTGGAGCGGGTGTCCAGCCTGTTCGGCATGTCGCCGCTGGCCTTCCGTCGCCTGCGCGCCACCCACCTGGGCGTCGGCGCCGATGATCCGTACGCGATCCTCGAGGTGCCGGCAGACGCCGACGACGCCACGGTCCACAAGGCCTGGAAGATCGCTCTGACCAACGCGCACCCTGATCGGGCCCGCGCGCGGGGCCTGCCCGCCGAGTTCATCGAAGTGGCCGAGGCCAAGGCCGCCGCCATCAACGCCGCCTTCTCGACGGTGATGCGCGAGCGCCGGGAGCTGGGCCTCGCCGCCGCCGGTTGAGGTGAGGCGTTTGGTCTCGCTTCGAGCGAGGGAAAAAGGCTTTTCATCCGCGATCGGCGGGTGTTCAGTTGATGTTCAGCGCTTGTGAACCACCTAAGAAGGATCATGAGCGTGACGAGAGGACGCCGATGACTAACACCGCCGCAGTTTCGCCCTTGCGTAATCTCGCTTGGATCGCGGGCGCGCTCGCGACGTCGGCGGCCGTGGTGATCGGCGCGGTGCTCGCGGTGGTCTTCGCCGCCACCGTGGTGGTGGTCGGTTTCATCGGCAGCGCGCTGTTCGGCCTGGCGGCCTTCGCCTTCCGCGGCCGCAAGATGGCCGGCGCCCGCAACGCCGATCCTAGCCTGATCGAGGCCCGCAACGTCGGCGGCCACTCCTGGGTCGCCTACGGCTGGAACGAGCGGCCTTAACTTCACTCCGATCTTCCCGGCGAATGCCGGGACCCAGATCGAACCCGCTTTCAGACCAGCGACTAGCGCCGTGCATTGGCGCGTCATCCCCAGACTTTCAGGATGAATCTGGGCCCCGGCATTCGCCGGGGAGGTCGGTGATTGGGGACCTACGCGAACCGTCGCCAGCCTTCCCCAACGTCGCCCTTGCCCCGGCCGCGCGCCTGACCCATCCTGCCTTTCAAACAAATGTTGGGAGGCAAGCATGATCGGCGTCGTCGCGACTCTTTACGTCCAGCCGGACAAGACCGCTGAGTTCGAGAAGGTGTTTCTGGACCTGGCGGCCAAGGTGAAGGCCAACGAGCCGGGCTGCCTGACGTACCAGCTGACCAAGTCCAAGACCGAGGCCGGCGTCTACAAGGTGCTGGAGCTCTACGCCTCGGCCGACGCCCTCAAGCACCACGGCGGCACCGACTACTTCAAGGCCGCCGGCGCGGCGATGGGGCCGACCATGGCCGCCGCCCCGAACATCGAGTACCTCGACGCGGTGGAGTAGGGCGATGGACCTGGCGTTCTCGGCCGAGGATCTGGCCTTTCAGCAAGAGGTGCGCGACTGGATCGCCACCGCCTATGACGACGACCTGCGCCGCCAGATGAGCCAGTCCAAGAACGGCTATCTGGACAAGGCCGGCCAGGTGAAGTGGCAGAAGAAACTCTACGAGCGCGGCTGGGCGGCGCCCGATTGGCCAGTGGAACACGGCGGGCCGGGCTTCACGGCCTCCCAGCGCTACATCTTCAACATGGAGATGAGCCTGGCCGGCGTGCCGACCTCGTCGCCGATGGGGCTAAAGATGGTCGCGCCGGTGATCATGGCCTTCGGGAGCGACGCGCAGAAGGCTGAGCACCTGCCGCCGATCCTGCGGTCGGACATCTGGTGGTGCCAGGGCTATTCCGAGCCGGGCTCGGGCTCTGACCTCGCCAGCCTGCAGATGCGCGCCGAGCGTGACGGCGACGACTACGTGCTGAACGGCTCCAAGATCTGGACCACCCACGCCCAGTGGGCCGACTGGATGTTCTGCCTGGTCCGCACCTCCACCGAGGGGCGGCCGCAGGAGGGCATCTCGTTCCTGCTGCTGCGGATGGATACGCCCGGTATCCAGATCAAGCCGCTGCCCACCCTGGACGGCCCGCCGGAGAACGAGCAGGAAATCAACCAGGTTTTCTTCGACAACGTCCGCGTGCCGGTCGCCAACCGCATCGGCGAAGAGAATAAGGGCTGGACCTACGCCAAGTATCTCTTGGAGTTCGAGCGCGGCAACGCCTATGCGCCGGGCCTGATGCACATGCTCAAGAAGGTCAAGCGCATCGCCGCCCTGGAGTTGGCCGACGACGGCGGGCGGCTGATCGACGATCCGGATTTCCGCGCCAAGATCAGCAATCTGGAGATCCAGGTCCAGGCGCTGAACGCCAGCGAGATGCGGATCTTCTCCGGCCGTTCGGCGGGCAAGGCGATCGGCCCGGCCTCGTCGATGCTGAAGTGCGTCGGCTCCGAGCAGCAGCAGGCGATCACCGAGCTGACGCTCGAAGCGGTCGGCGCCTACGCCGCGCCGTTCGTTCGTGATCCGTGGTCGAAGAGCAACGAGGGCAGGGCGGGGCCCGACTACGCCGCGCCCGCGGCGCCAGCCTATTTCAGCTACCGCAAGACCTCGATCTACGCCGGGTCGAACGAGATCCAGCGCAACATCATGGCCAAGATGGTGCTGGGGCTGTGAGGCTCCAAAGCCGTGTCATCCCGGCCGTAGCGCAGCGAAGAGCCGGGACCCAGGGGCGGCCGCCGCGGCGTTCATGCAACCCCTGGGTCCCGGATAGCCTCTACGAGGCTTCCGGGATGACACGATTGTTGGTCCGAAAGCCTCGGCATAGGGGCCTCGCAGTTTTTCTCGCTGGTCATGCTTCCGAACAAATGTTTGGATCGCCAGCAACACCCTCTGTTTCGGATCACCGATGTCTATCGACGCCCTGTTCAAGCCCTTCGAGTTCAAGTCGCTGAAGCTGCCCAACCGGGTGGTGATGGCGCCGATGACGCGGTCGTTCTCGCCCGGCGGCGTGCCGACCGACGACGTCGCCGCCTATTATCGCCGCCGCGCCGAGAACGAGGTCGGGCTGATCGTCACCGAGGGCACGGGCGTCGCGCGCCCCGCCTCGCTGAACGACGCCAAGGTGCCGCGCTTCCACGGCGAGAAGGAACTGGCGGCCTGGAAGAAGGTCGTCGACGAGGTCCATGCCGGCGGCGGCCTGATCGCCCCGCAGCTGTGGCACGTCGGGGCCGCCAAGGGCCCTGACCAACTGGGCAAGGTGGACAGCCCCTCGGGCCTGTCGAAGGCCGGCGGGACGCCCTTCACCGAGCCGATGACCGACGCCGACATCGCCGACACCATCGCCTCTTTCGGGCAAGCGGCGGCCGACGCCAAGCGCCTGGGCTTCGACGCGGTCGAGCTGCACGGCGCCCACGGCTATCTGATCGACCAGTTCTTCTGGCCGGGCACCAATGTCCGCACCGACAAGTGGGGCGGTCCGACCATCGGCGAGCGCGGTCGCTTCGCCGCCGAGATTCTGAAGGCGGTCCGCGCCGCCGTCGGTCCCGACTACCCAGTGATCATCCGCCTGTCGCAGTGGAAGCAGCAGGACTATGCGGCCCGCCTGGCGACCACGCCGCAGGAAATGGAAGCCTGGCTGCAGCCGCTGGCCGACGCCGGCGCCGACATCTTCCACTGCTCGCAACGCAGGTTCTGGGAGCCGGAGTTCGAGGGCAGCGACCTGAACTTCGCCGGCTGGGCCAAGAAGCTGACCG
>JAYRLX010000173.1:0-7849 GCA_041905125.1 Caulobacter sp.
CGGACCGGTGCGGCCGCTCTGGCCGGGCATCAGGCTGGCGCCGGCGCCTTCGAGGCGGGCGGCCAGCTGGGCCGACTGACGATCGCGCTGATCGACGGCGGCGAACAGGAAGGGATCATGACGCTTGGCCACGGCGAGGGCGCCGGGGTCCATACGCGTAGCCGCGCTGACCAGGGCCGCGTCCGAAAAGCTTCCGGAGGCGCCATCGGCCAAGCGGGCGACGCGGGCGTGGGTGGAGGCCGATTGGGCCAGGCCACCCATAAGGTAAACGCCGCCCAGGGCCAGACCCGTGATGGATCCGACCAATACGGCGCCGACCAGCCCGCGCGCGTCCGCGCGCGTCTGCGACTTGATATACAAAACTCGTGTCCTGCGCGGCGAGGGCGCTCCGGCCCCCCGACAAAAACCGCTTCGAGATCCCCGGAAAAGCACTGTCGGGGAGGCCTTCGAAGCGGGGGATTGGCCGTATCACGACGTGGCCAAGATCCCGCTGTTAGCGGCTTATGAACGATTGGTGACCGACTCGCAAGCGCTCCGGACCCGCCCGAAGCCCCCTTGCGCGCTCCCGTCGCGGCGTCAAATCGTTAATCCGTTGAATCCGCGTAAAAAGCTCGACGGGAGGGATCGATGATTTTTTTCGCCCTCAAAACCCTTACGCCGCCTGATTTCCACCCATGGTGGCGCTGGAGCTGCGACCTCGCCCGCCGCAGCCGTCGCGATAAAAAGGTTAATACGGAACCTTAAGCTGAGCTTTCCGCGGGACGCCTTTTCAGCGCCCCCGGACGAGGCGGCGGCCGTCGACGATCAGCTTGCCAACCCAGATGACGGCGGCGACCAGCAAGGTGATCTGGAGCGCGAGGTCGACCGACTGCTGCAGCTTCGCCGCGCGCTCGCCGGCGTCGGCCAGGGCTGCGAAGGTGACCAGCGGCTGAGCCGGCCAGAGGGCCCCGACCAGGGCGATCCCGCCCAGCGCGGAGACCATCTCGAACGCCGCGCGGGCGCGCACCCAGCCCGGCCTGACCACCAGGATCAGCGACGACGCCATCTGGATCACGGCCAGGGCCAGGATCGGCCAGTGCAGGGCCTGGAAGATCGGGCTGAAACCGATCGCCACGCCGTCGTCGCCGTGCATGCGTCCGGCGGGGAACGGCAGCACGCCCGTCCACCAGGCGATGAACAGACCGGTGGCGACCAGCTCGAAGAGCCCGTCGAAGCGGCTCCTGGCGAACCAGCCCTTGGTGTCCAGCCAGCCGCCTTCTGGAAGGCGCGGCAACTCGCTGACCTTCCAGTTGGCGAAGTCGCCCAGCTTGATCCAGCCGCGTTCGATGGCGGCGCCAACCACGGTGGCGAAGCCGACCAGGCCCAGCGCCATGTCGATGAAGTCGTTGAACGCGCCGGAGATGACGTGTCCGCCGCCGTGGCCGGTGACCAGCACGATCCCGGCCGGAATGAGGGTCGCCAGCGCCGCGATGGCCAGCAGGACCTTCACGCCGAACAGCCAGAACGGATAGAGCTCCGGGCCGATCAGCGCGGTGCGCGGGCCATAGCGTCCGGCGACGGCGATCGGGTGGCCGATCTCGCGCAGGAGCTCCTCGATCTCGCGCTTGTCGAGCGGACGGCCGAGCATCGCCTCCCGCTCGTCGACGCGGTTGATGATCAGGTCGCGCAGTTCGGCGATAATGTCCTCGCGCGAGGCCTTGGGCAGCAGAGCCGCCACGGCGGCGAGGTAACGATCGATCAGATCGCTCATGGTCGTGTTCCTTGGCATGGGGGCCGCGCCTAAAGCAGCGGCTCGAGGGCGGCGTTGATGCCGCGCCATTCGTCGGCCAGGCGGACCAGCACGGCCCTGCCCTCGTCCGACAGCTGGTAGAAACGCTTCTTGCGCTTGTCTTCCTCGCGCCACTCGCTGGCGAGCAGCCCTTGGGACTCAAGCCGGCGCAGCATGGGATAAAGCGCGCCTTCGTCGATCTCCACGCCCACCGACGCGAGGGCCTGGCGCAGGCTGTAGCCGTAGCGCTCCTCCCGCAACTGGGCGAGGACGGCGAGGATCAGCGTCCCCCGCCGCAGCTCCTGTCGGAGCGATTCAAAGATGTCCGTATCGGTCGGCATTTTGGTATGCGCCACATAGTGTGCATCACATGGTGTGTGAAAAACACTGTATGTTACACAGTAAGAGGGAGAGTCAATGGCGTAACGTGGATCGCTCGGCTGCGACGGGTATTCTCCTGGAGACACCGTGACAGGAGCCGCCCATGGCCGACCTATCCCGCTTCGTCGAGGCGCAGGCCGCGACCTACCAGACCGCGCTGGCCGAGCTTCGCCGTGGGCGTAAGCAGAGCCACTGGATGTGGTTCGTCTTCCCGCAGATCCAGGGACTGGGCTCCAGCCCGACCGCTCGGCTCTACGCGATCGCCGACCTGGCCGAAGCCAAGGCCTATCTGGCGCATCCGGTGCTGGGACCGCGCCTGCGCGAAGTGGTCGCGACCATCAACGCCCTCCCCGGTGACGACGCTCACGCCGTGTTCGGCTCGCCCGACGACCTGAAGCTCCGCTCGTGCCTGACCCTGTTCCAGGTCGCCGCGCCGGAGGCGCCGGAGTTCGGCCAGGCGCTGGTGAAGTACTTTGGCGGCGGGCGGGATCAGAGGACGCTGGAACGGCTTGCGGTCGAACCGTAGGTAGTCGCCCCGACTGCGCTCGCGTCCCGGCCAGGGTACTATCGCCGCCCAAGAGCTTGAGCTCCGGGAGAACGCCAATGGACACGATGATGAAGGCGGCTGTGGTGCGCGCCTTTGGCCAGCCGCTGGTGATCGAGGATCGGCCGCGCCCCAAGCCCGGACGCGGCCAGGTGCTGGTCAAGGTCGCCGCCTGCGGCGTCTGTCACACCGATCTGCACGCGGCGCATGGCGACTGGCCGATCAAGCCTTCCCCGCCCTTCGTGCCCGGTCACGAGGGCGTGGGGGCCGTGGTCGAGCTGGGCGAGGATGTCGAGCACCTGAAGATTGGCGACCGGGTCGGCGTGCCGTGGCTGCACACCGCCTGCGGCCGCTGCGTCCACTGCCTGGCCGGCTGGGAGACGCTCTGTGAAAAGCAGCAGAATACTGGCTATTCGGTCGATGGCGGCTTCGCCGAATATGTCCTGGCCGACGCCGACTATGTCGGTTTGATCCCGGCCAACCTCTCCTATGTCGAGGCCGCGCCGATCCTTTGCGCCGGCGTCACGGTCTACAAGGGCCTGAAGGTGCTGGACGCCAAGCCGGGCGACTGGGTGGCGATCTCGGGCGTCGGCGGCCTCGGGCACCTCGCCGTGCAATACGCCAAGGCCATGGGCTTCAAGGTCGCCGCCGTCGACGTCGCGGAAGACAAGCTGGCCCTGGCCCGCGAGCTGGGCGCCGAGCTGACGGTCGACGCCACCCGCGAGGATCCCGCCGCCGTGTTTCAGTCCAAGGTCGGCGGCATGCAGGGCGTGCTGGTGACGGCGGTCTCGCGCACGGCGTTCAGCCAGGCGCTCGGCATGGTCCGGCGCGGCGGCACCGTGTCGCTGAACGGCCTGCCGCCGGGCGACTTCCCGCTGTCGATCTTCGACACCGTGCTGCGCGGGATCACCGTGCGCGGCTCGATCGTCGGCACGCGCCTGGACCTGCAGGAAGCCCTCGCCTTCGCCGCCGATGGGCGGGTCAAGGCGACGGTCTCGACCGAGGGTCTGAGCGCGATCAACGACATCTTCAGCCGGATGGAAAAAGGCGCCATCGAAGGCCGCGTGGTGCTGGACTTCGAGGCCGAGGCGTGAGGATCGCCCTGCTGGCCATAGGCCTGGCCCTGGCCGCCTCGCCCGCCCTTGGCCAGGCGTCAGCCGCCAATGGCGAACGGATCGCGCAGCGCGCTTGCGGCGGCTGTCATGCGGTGCGCGGGACCAAGAGCCCGTTTCCGGATGCTCCGCCGTTCGCGCGTCTGCATGAGCGCTATCGGAAGGGAGGCCTCGACGCGCTGCTGGACGAGGGCATGCTGGCCCCGCCGCTGCCGCCCGAGGAAGGCTCGCCCCGCACCCATCCGCGCATGCCCCAGGCCAAGTTCGACGACGACCAGCGAGCCGACCTGAAAGCTTATCTCCAGAGCCTGGAGCCGAAGCGCTAAGCGGACGTCTGCGCTTCCTGGCCTAGACCTCGGGCATCTTCCTTGCCGGACCCGGCGCGTCCTCGGCGTTCAGCGGGAAGCTGATCTCGCAGCGCACCCCGGCCGGATCGTGCTCCAGCCGCACCTGGCCGCGCAGCTCGCGGGCCAGGGCCTGGGAGATCAGGCGAGTGCCGAAGCCCCGCCGCGTGGGCGCGACCACCGGCGGCCCGCCCTCTTCAGCCCAGACCAGCTCAAGTTGACCCGCGACCACGCGCCAGGTCAGGCGCACGACGCCGTCGGCGACGCTCAAGGCGCCGTATTTCAGGGCGTTGGTGCTGAGCTCGTGCAACGCCATCGACAGGGCCAGCGACCGGGCCGGCGACAAGCTGACCGAGGGGCCCTGGGCGATGAACCGATCGGCCACGAACGGCTCGGCCGCCTGGCGGACCAGATCGCCCAGCTCGGCGCTGGCCCAGCTGGACTGGGTCAGCAGATTGTGGGTGGCCGAAAGAGCCATCAGCCGTCGATCAAACGCCTCGCGCGCCGTCGCCAGGTCGTCGGATGACCGCAGGGTCTGGGCCGCCAGCGACTGGACCGTGGCCAGGGTGTTCTTCACCCGATGGTTCAGCTCGTTGATCAGCAGCCGCTGCAGCTCCTCGGCGCGGCGGCGCTGGGCCAGTTCGGCCTGGGCCGACTGATAGAGGCGAGCATTGTCGATGGCGATCGCGGCGTGCGAGGCCACGCCCTCCGCCAGCCACTGGGCGCGCTCGTCGAACACGTCCGGATCGGGATGGCCGAAGAACAGGCCGCCGATGATCTCGCCCGAGCGCGAACGGACCGGCACGGCCAGATAGCTGCGCACCGGCAGGTGGCCCTTGGGCATGCCGAAATGCGGATCGTTGCGGCCGTAGCGGGGGTCTTGGGTGATGTCGCCCGAGCGGATCGTGGCGGTCCCCTCGAAGGTGGGGGCGAAGACCTCGGTGGCGCGCGGGTGGCCGAACGCATCGAAGGCCGAGCGCGGTGCGCCCGACAGCGCGTAGAGCATCATCGATTGGCCCTGGGCGTCCGGCGCGCTGTAGAAGAAGGCCGCGTAGCGCGCCCGCGTCAGGGCCGCGCCGGCGTCGATCACCACCTGCACCGCGCGCTCAAGGTCGAGCTCGGCGGCGATCACCGCGCCGGTCTCGTTCAGCACCGCCAGGGCGGCGCTCTCGGCCTTGTAGCGGCTCTCGCTACGCTCCAGCGCCTCGCGGCCGCGCCGCTCGCTGGCGACCGCGGCCAGGATCAGGGTGGTCGAGGCCATCACGGCCACGAACTGCTGGGTCAGCAGGATCCCGCCGGACGGCCCGGCGTTGTGGAAGGGGCCGCCGCCCTGCAAGGTGCCGACAAAGGCGCAAAGACTGACCAGCAGCGAGGCCAGGGCCGCGCCGCGCGCGTCGAAGGCCAGACCCGCCCAGACCAGCAGCGGAAAGACGAACCAGGCTCGCGAATAGGCGCCCTCGCCGCGCAGGAAGATCAGATAGGCCAGCGCTCCGGTGGCCACGCAGATCAGCGTCAGATGGCTGATGCGGGTCGGTGTCCAGCGCTCGAGCGCGCCGCGCCAGGTCATGAAGACCGGCGCGAAGGTGAGGACGCCGGTCAGGAAGCCGAACCACCAGTTGACGAAGGCCTGATCGACCTTGCTGGCCGACGAGCCGCTCAGCAGCAGCATCAGGGTCCCGGCGCCCGCCGAGATGGTCGCCCCGCCGGCGCCGGCGCCGATCACCAGCCAAAGGGCGCTGGGCAGACTGTCGAGCTTGGCGTTGGTCTTCAGCCGATTGAGGACCAGCACGGGGACCAGCGCGCCCAGCGCCGTGGCCGTGGAGATCGCCAGCTGGGTCCACAGAGGCTGCGGCGCGGCCATCACCCAGAAGGTCAGCAAGCGGCCCAGCAGCGCGCCGAGCCAGACGCGCGGGCCGTAGTAGGCGATCGCGGCCAGCGCGATGCCGGCGGAGGGCCAGAAGGCCGTCCCCGCGCCCGGCACCACGGCCCAGCGCAAGCTGACCACCGCGCCGGCGCAATAGATCAGCGCCAGACTGGCGACCAGCAACCATTCGCGAAGGGTGCGAGGCGTGAGGTTCGCGCGCTCCAGTCCGCCGAGTAACGACGTCACGCGCTCCGCTCCCGGCCCGTCCTCACTCGCAAAACGCCGTCCCCTCAAGCCACCGCTGTCAATCTACGCTCTTCCGGCGACTCGTCGCCAGCGGCGTTCTCCCAAGACGGCGAAAAGTCGCCCGCGGCCACGTCGAAGTCGCGCCTGGCGATGCACCCTTACGTTGACAGCAAAGTTAATTCGCGCAAAGCTTGGAATGCGCGGGGGCGCGGGGTCGCGCTGGACATCGTCCAGCTGAAGATTCTCCGCCTTTCTGCGCCTGTACCCGAAAAGTAGCCGACTCAGTCCGCGTCTCAGTCGCTTTCGCTCGCGCACGGCCGCGCCGTGGCGCGCGTGACGTTCCGCGTCCGCTCCTTCCTCGACATGGATCGCCGATGAGCATGCCGCTCAAGCAGGTCGCCCAGATCGGAGAGTACGGTCTTCTGGCCGTGCTGGCGGCGCTGGCCGCCGTTCTGCTCCAGCGCGGCTTGGCGAGCGGCCGGCTTCGCCAGCTGGTGGCCGGTCCGCACGGCGGCGGTCCAAGCCCGGCGCGCGTGCAGGCCCTGGCGACCACCCTCGCCTTCGCCGGCTACTACCTGACCGAAGGACTGGGCGCGCTGTCTCGCGGCGATGGGCGTCTGCCCGACATCCGGCCCGAGGTGCTGTCGGTCCTGGGCGCCAGCCTGGGCGTGCATCTGGGCGGTAAGCTCTACGAGCGCCCGCGTCCGACAAGAACGGACGATAGCGCCGACGACAAGAAGACCCGCCCCAAGCCCCCCCGCCGCCGCAAGCCGGGCGGGGACGCACAACCTTGACCCTGACGGAGATCCGCCATGCCCGCTACGCCCTGGTCCGCCCTCGCCTACATCGTCGGCATCGCCGTCGTCGTGATCATCCTCGGCTTCGCCGCGGTCGTCGTCTGGCGACTGATCACGACGAAAGGCGTTCTGGACGGGCTCATCGCCGAACCGACCGACGCCGAGGCGGTCACGGCCATCACCGACGCGCTGAAGAGCGCCAATCCGCCGGCCAGCGCGGCCGAGGTCGCCGCCGCCATCCGGAGCGGCGCGGCCAAGGCCAGCCTGTCGCGCTTCCAGTTCCTGATCTTCACCTTCGTGGTCGCGGGGCTCTTCCTGCTGCTGTCGATCGAGGCCGGAGCCTTCGTGGAGGTGCCGCCGACGGTCCTGGGCCTGATCGGCCTCAGCGGCGGCAGCTTCGTGATTTCCAAGGGCATCTCCAACAGCAGCAACTAGCGGCCTCGGGCCTGGGAGACACGCCATGATCCGCTCGCTTCTCGGCGGCGCCGTCCTCGCCGCCGCCCTGGTCGCCGGGTCCTTTTCGCCGGCCGCCGCGCAGAACGCCGCGCCCGACGGCGCTCCGACGGCCGCCTGCCTGTCGCGGTTCAAGCCCGTGGCCCTGCCGGTCCATCGCGGCGACGACGTGGCGAGCCAGCAGATCCTGATCTGCCGCCCGGGTTACGTGCTGTCGTTCAACAAGGTCACCCGCAACCCCGACTGGGTGGTCGAGCGCCTGACGCCGGCGGCGTTGAAGGGCGGCGCCAAGCGGTCCGACAAGTTCCTGACCGACACCGCCGCCCAGGGCTTCAGCCCG
>JAYRLX010000174.1:0-789 GCA_041905125.1 Caulobacter sp.
AAAGGGACGCGGAGCGCCGGACGACGTCCGGAAGAAGTTGATAAATACCGTTTCGACGAAGCCCGACGCTCCGCGCGACCGTTGTTCGAGAGCGCCCTGGTTTGGCGGTGTTCGCGCCTCCCCAGGCTCACGCCCCCGACGGGCGGGCCGGGCAGCGAGCCCGGTCCCGGACAGGAGCTATTAAGCCCCCCTGTACGCTCGCGGCCCGCATCCGATTTGATGATGCGGTTGTGGAGCTTCCCCCACGCCGGCGAGCGCTCCGCTCGATCGCCCCCCGCCGCCACGATGGTCGCTGGCCATGCGCCCTTTCCTCGCGACGAGGTGGGTAAAGCATAAGGGTGGTTTCAACGCGGATGATGGAGCGGGGTGTAAAAGTGAGAAGCGGTTGAAATCGCTCACTTCGATTCCGGATACGCGGATAACAGAGCGCCGCGAACGCTCGTACTCGCCCCCTCCGCGCCTGCGGCGCTCCTCCCCCGGAGGGGGAAGAAGGGGCGCGTTTCCTTCTGCCCCCCTTGGGGGCGGACGACCATGCGGAGCATGGTCAGGTGGGGGCCCGCGGCGTTGGCCGACTACCCCCGATCCGCCCCCGCCTTTGCGACTCAAGATAACATCGTTACCTTAGCGTCGCTGTAGCTTCCGCGGTGATCGTCATGACCGTTCACGCCCTTTCCCGGATGCGCCGGGCCCTGGTTGTTCTGTACGCGGCCGGGATGGGCGCGATCCTGGTGGTGGCGGTGCTGCTGTATCGCGAGGGACAGTGGAAGCTCCTGGCGCCGGTGGTGGCGT
>JAYRLX010000174.1:825-7798 GCA_041905125.1 Caulobacter sp.
CGGCCGTCGCCGCCTGCTGCTGACCTTCGCCCTGATCAGCGCCGTGGCCTTCGTCGCCGGCCTGGTCACGGCCTGGCGGCTGATCTGAGGCGAACACCCCGCCTATACAACTCTGAGCTTTCGACTTAAGGTCTAGGCTGCTCCAGGCTCGGTCGGGATGGTCCTGATGAAGGTGAGCTCGCATCGGCGTGGCCGCCGGACCCTCTCGGGTCTGCTGGTCCTGTGCCTCGGCTATGGCGCCGCCATGGTCGTCATGACCTCCCTGCTGGCCCACCAGCACGCGGAGGCCCGCTTCGCCGTCGGCGCCGCCGCCATCGCGCCCCTGACCGCCGTGGCCACCCTCTACGCCGCCCTGCGCAGCCACCACGCCGTCACCGGTCCGCCGCGCCACCACCGCCTGCTGTTCGCCGCGCTCGCCGCCGGCGCGCTCCTGGGCGCGGCCATCGCCAGCCTGGCGGTGCTGGTGAGGTAGGGGGCGAGGTTCGCCCAGCCGCCGCCCTACCCCTCCGCCCGCGTCAGCTTCCAGCGGATCTTCGCCCCGACCTCCGGGCGGACCTGGCTCTTGAGCACCACCTGGCCGGCCTTGCGCGCCAGGCCGTGGTCGAAGTGGGCCGACGGGGCGATCTCGACGTCGACGGCGTCGTTCCTCAGCCACCAGCCGATGTTGTTCGGCCCCCGGATCAGCACGCTCTTGCCGTCGCGGGCGATCGAGGCGCGGGCCTCGGGGTGCAGGTGGAAGCGCACGGCGAACGGCAGGTAGCGGCGGGGGCCTGACGCGGCGTCCAGGTCGAGGGCGGCCATCGGGGCCAGGCTGTCCTCGCCGCGCAGCTCGTCGGCGACGGCGTCGAGGAACAGCCGCCGGGTGTGGGTCAGGCCCAGATGCCGCCAGCCGTCGTGGACGATGTCCAGCCACACCCCGCCGACGTCGTCGTGGCGCTCGGCCGAGACCTTGGTCGCGCCGTCGACCAGCCAGGGCCCCAGCGCGCGGGCGCGGAAGCCGGACAGCGGCCGGCCGGCCGAGCCGTCGCCGACCGAGACGGTCGAGGCGGCGTCGGACAGGCGGAAGGCGTGGGCGCCGGCGGCCTCGGGGCTCCAGCCGCAGCTGGTGATCAACCGGTCCTTGGCGCACAGGATCTCGATGGCGGCCGGCTGGGCGCAGGCGGCTATGGAGAGGAAACCCGCGGCGGGCGGGCCGCAGTCGGCGATCAGCTCCAGGCTGCCGCCGACCATCTTCTGGTAGCCGCTGTGCGGGGCGCTCATCAGCGGGCGCGGGCCGCTGTCGTCGTGGGCCAGGGCCGCGGCGATGCGCGTGGGCCCCACCGTCTCGCCGCCGTGGAAGGCCGCCAGGCCGCCGTCGCCGAGGGTGAAGAAGCGGGTCGCGGTCGACAGGCGGTCGATGGCGCGGGCGGCGGCCTCGGGCGTCGGCTTGCCGCGCTGGCGCAGGGCGTCGTCGAGGGTCAGGAGGTCGAACAACAGCTCGACCCCGGCCTCGGGCGAGCGGGTGGCGTGGCCGCCGTCGGGCAGGACGATGCGGTCGATGTGGCGGGACAGGGCCTTGAGGCCCTTGTCGATCAGGGCCTCGCCCGGCTTGCCGGCCAGGACGCAGCCGGCGATCGTCACGGCCACCGCGCGCTCCAGGGCGCGGGCCGGGATCTTCTGGATTTCGGCCAGGTGCCGGGCCTGGCGGGCGAGGTCGCGGCGCAGGTCGGCGGCCTCGGCGTCGCTGGCCTCGGCGGCCAGGGGGCGGGCGGCGCAGGCCAGGTGGAAGACCCGCCGCTCCAGGCATTCGGGGCCCCAGGAGAAGGCGTTCCACTTGCCGAACACCCGCCGCCAGTCGTCGATCAGGCGCAGGGCGCGTCGTGCGCCGTCGGGGCCGGCGGCGACCAGGTCGGGCAGCCAGTCGAAGCGGTGCAGGCTGATGGCGAAGCGGCGCGTGGGGCTGGCGGTGTCGAACGGGTCGCCCGCCTCGCCGATCCGCACGGAGCCGCCGTCCAGCGCCAGGGTCCCGGCCAGGATGCGGCGGCCCTGTCCGGCGTTCACCGGGCGCGGATCGCGCGGATGGGCGGCCAGGGCCTCGACCTTGCGGCCGGAGAGGATCAGGCGGTGCGGGCCCGAGCCGTACCACTCGCGCTCGATGTGGGTGGACAGCTCGGCCGTCAGGGCCCGCCAAAGGACCCGGGCCCGCTTCCTGGCGGGAGGACGATAGCCGTTGGCGGAACGCTTGACGGCTGGAGCCAAGGGATCAGCCGCCCTTCAGCGCGCGGATGTTGGCGGCGTAGGCCTCGCGGCCGCCCTTGAACACCGCCGAGCCGGCGACGAGGGCGGTGGCCCCGGCGGCCACGCACTGCGGGGCGGTGACCGGGGTGACGCCGCCGTCGACCTCCAGAAGGATGTCGAGGCCGGCCTTGTCGATCATCCTGCGCAGGGCCTCGACCTTGCGCAGCTGGCCGGGGATGAAGCTCTGGCCGCCGAAGCCGGGGTTCACCGACATGACCAGCAAGAGGTCGACGTCCTCGAGGATCCACTCGACGTGGTCGATGCTGGTGGACGGGTTGAAGACCACGCCGGCCTTGGCCCCCAGCTCGCGGATCCGCTTCAGCGAGCGGTGCAGGTGCGGGCCGGCCTCGGGGTGGATGCTGATGATGTCGGCCCCGGCGGCGCGGAAGGCCTCCAGATACGGGTCGGCCGGGCTGATCATCAGGTGCACGTCGAACGGGATCTTGGCGTGCGGCCGGATGGCTTTGACGACGTCCGGGCCCAGCGTGATGTTGGGCACGAAGTGGCCGTCCATCACGTCGACGTGGACCCAGTCGGCGCCGGCCGCCTCGATGGCGGCGACCTCCTCGCCCAGGCGGGCGAAGTCGGAGGCGAGGATCGACGGGGCGATGAGCGGCGCGGTCATGACCCTGGGATAGCGACCCTGAGTCGCTCTGTCATCCCGGACGGGACTCGTTACGCGTAGAAATACCCAAGCTTGGGCGGCGGTTCAGCTTGTCTTGCGGAACCGCGCGGCGAAGAAGCCGTCCTGGCCGCCGTCCAGCTGGTGCGGCAGCAGGCGCAGGGCTCCACGCGCGGTCAGGCTGGCTTGCGGCGCGCCGCCTTCGCCGGGCTGGATCGGGTCCAGCGCCATGTCGGGGCGGCGGGCGAGGAAGGCCTCGACCTGGGCCTCGCCCTCCTCGGGCTCCAGCGAGCAGACGCAATAGACGAGGCGCCCGCCGGGCTTCAGGCGGCCCGCGGCGCTGTCCAGGATGCGGGCCTGGACGCCCGCGAGGCTGGCGACGTCGCCGGGCCGCGCGGCCCACAAGACGTCCGGATGGCGGCGGAAGGTGCCGGTGGCGCTACAGGGGGCGTCCAGCAGGATGGCGTCGAAGGTCCGCGAGTCCTCCCACGTCGCGCCGTCGGCGGCCACGACCTCGGCCTGGAGCCCGGTTCGGACCAGGTTCTCCTCCAGGCGCTTGAGGCGCGCGGCCGAGCGGTCGAGGGCGACGACCTGGGCGCCGGCGGCGGCCAGCTGCAGGGTCTTGCCGCCGGGCGCGGCGCAGAGGTCGAGCACGGCCTCGCCGGCCTTGACGTCCAGCAGGCGGGCGGGGACGGCGGCGGCGGCGTCCTGCACCCACCAGGTCCCGTCCTCGAAGCCCGGCCAGGCGGCGACGTCGCCCTTGCGGCGCAGGCGCAGGGAGCCGCCGGGCAGGATCTCGCCTTCGAGGGCTTCAGCCAGGGCGGCCGCGTCGGCGGCGGGCTTGAGGGACAGGTCGGTGGC
Organism: Caulobacter sp.; assembly: GCA_041905125.1. Lineage (GTDB taxonomy): Bacteria > Pseudomonadota > Alphaproteobacteria > Caulobacterales > Caulobacteraceae > Caulobacter. The sequence goes on from JAYRLX010000174.1 coordinate 4,586, forward strand.
GGGCTCCAGGGCGATCTGGGCGGCGATCTGGCGGGCCGTGGCCTCGCCGAACGCGGCGACCCAGCGCGAATAGAGCCAGGGCGGGGCCAGCAGCGTCGGATCGTCACTGGGCGGGGCGTCGCGCAGCAGGCCGCGCAGCACGGCGTTGACCAGGCCCTTGAACGGGCGGCTGGTCTTGTTGGCGCCGGCCAGCTCGACCGAGGTCGCCACGGCGGCGAAGGCGGGGACCTCCAGGTGGAAGGCCTGGGCCGCGCCGAGGCGCAGCAGGTGCATGACCCGATCCGGCGGCGCCTTCTGCAGGCGGGCGGCCAGGGCGCGGTCGATAGGGCCCAGATGGCGCAGCACGGCCATGGCCAGGGCGCGGGCGAAGGCGCGCTCGCGCGGTTCCAGGAAGCGGAAGCCGTTGGCCGAGGCGGCTTCGTCGAGGCCGCCGCGCCGCGACAGGGCCGCGTCGATCAGGGTCAGGGCGGCCTCCCGGGCGGGGAGGCCGTCGTTCAGTTCTTGAGTCACCGCCTCGCCGTGCCAAGAGGCGCGCCCGAGCGCAAGCGGATTCGACGCGGGCCGGGTCCTAGGCCGCGTTCGCCACGGCCCGGAAAAGACCTCGGATCGCCGTGACGCCGAACACGAAGAAGCCCAGCACGACCAGCAGTGAGCCGGCCATGATCATCGGGCCGTAGACCGCCGGCGGCGCGGCCTGGCCCAGATACATGCCCACGCCCGGGATCATCAGCAGCACGCCGAGGTTGGAGATGATGAAGTTGGCCGCCTTGACCTTCTCGGACACGTCCTGGCCGAGCGTGGCGTAGAACGTGCCCATCATCGCCAGGCTCAGCCAGCCCAGCAGATTGAGGTGAGCGTGGGCCGAATAGGTGGCGTGGTTCTGGGTGGCGCCCATCGCGAGGCCCCAGCAGACCCCGATCATGGCGTAGAAGGCGGCCGACGCGAAGAAAGCGTGCGGCCAGCGGCTGCGGTTCATCTCTAAATTACCCCGGTATTCGAACGTTGTTATCTTGGAGCCGGGGTTGAACAGCATGTGACTGGCGGCTTCAACAGCGATGATGTTAAACCTTTGTCATGTCTGATCTTCCCGCCGCCCCTTCCGATGTTCCCGAGGTTCCCGGAGCCGCGCCCGGCAAGGCTTTGAGCCCCGCCGCCCGCCGCGCCCTCGAGGAAGCCGCCGCCCGCCGCGCGGCCGAGGAAGCGCTGTCGCTCCCGCCCGAACAAGGTGGTCGCGAAGGTCCCGAGCCGACTCGTTTCGGCGACTGGGAGAAGAAGGGCGTCGCGGTCGACTTCTAGGCAGACGCTCTTTGGCGCCGCGTTCGGCCTTCCTTCCCGCTAGAAAGACCCGCTAACCTCTCCGCATAGCCCTGGGGAGGTCTTCGTCTTGCGTCTGTTCGCCCGTATCGCCGCGAGTCTCGCGGCCGGCCTTATGTTCATTGCGCCGCCCGCGCTGGCCGCGCCGCCCAAGGCCAAGCCCGTCGCCGCGCCGGCCCTGACCGCCGGCGCCGTGGCCGCGCCGGATCGCTACGGCGCCTTGGCGGCGCAGGAGATCCTCAAGGCGGGGGGCAATGCGGTCGACGCGGCGGTGGCGACCGGCTTCGCCCTGGCCGTCACCTATCCGGAGGCCGGCAACCTGGGCGGCGGCGGGTTCATGACCGTCTATATGAACGGCAAGCCCTACTTCCTCGACTACCGCGAGACCGCCCCGGCCGCGGCGACGGCCGACATGTATCTCGGCCCCGACGGCCAGGTGATCGAGGGCCTCTCGCTGTTCGGCAATCTGGCCTCCGGGACCCCGGGCACGGTGCGGGGCCTGGCCATGGCCCACAAGCGCTTCGGCAAGCTGCCCTGGGCGCGGGTGCTGGCGCCGGCGATCCGCTACGCCCGCGACGGCTTCCTGGTGAACGACCAGTTCTCCGGCATGTTGAGCCGCGAGGTCCCGCCGCCGTTCCAGAAGACCAACTTCCGCGCCTATTTTCCGCCGACCAAGGCCGGGACCGTGTTCAAGCAGCCTGAGCTGGCCGCGACGCTGCAGCGGATCGCCCAGCAGGGCGACAAGGGCTTCTACGAGGGCAAGACCGCCGAGCTGATCGTCGCCCAGATGGCGCGGGGCGAGCGCAAGGGGCTGATCACCAAGGCCGACCTCGCCGGCTACAAGGCCGTCTGGCGCGCGCCCGTGACGGCCAAGTGGCGCGGCTATGACGTCATCACCGCCCCGCCGCCCAGCTCGGGCGGGATCGCCCTGATGCAGATGCTGCTGATGAAGCAGGACGCCGCCCCGCTGTTCAAGGGCCAGGCCCTGAACGGCGAAAAGTACGTCCACCTGGTCTCGGAGATCGAAAAGCGCGTCTTCGCCGACCGCGCCGAATATCTAGGGGACCCCGACTTCGTGAAGGTCCCGGTCTCGAACCTGATCGACCCGGCCTACATCGCCCGGCGCGCCAAGGAGATCGATCCCGACAAGCCCTCGGCGACCAAGGCGGTCACGCCGGGCCTGGGCAAGCTGGAAACCACCCACTATTCGATCGTCGACAAGTGGGGCAACGCCGTCTCCAACACCTACACAATCAACGGCTGGTTCGGCTCGGGCGTGGTGGTCCAGGGCGCGGGCTTCCTGCTCAACGACGAGATGGACGATTTCTCGGCCAAGCCCGGCGCGCCCAACATGTTCGGGGTGGTGGGCGGCAGCGCCAACGCCATCGGGCCGCTGAAACGCCCGCTGTCTTCGATGACGCCGACGATCCTGACCAAGGGCGGACGCGTGGCGATGGTGATCGGCACGCCGGGCGGCTCGACCATCTTCACCTCGGTGTTCCAGGTCCTGGCCGACGTCTACGACTTCAACCTGTCCCTGAAGGACGCCCAGAAACAGCTACGCTTCCACCATCAGCTGCTGCCCGAGAACACCATCATCGTCGAAAAGTTCGCGCCGCCAGCGGCCGAGGTGAAGGGCGGGCTGGAAGCCAAGGGCTACACGTTCGTGGAGCACTCGCGGATCGGCGACATCGCGGCGATCCAGGTGGTGGGCCGTACGCCGGTTCCGGAAGCCGATCCCCGGGCGCGCGGGGTGGGCATGGTGGTGCGGTAGTTATCCTTCTCCCCTTGCGGGAGAAGGTGGCTGGCGAAGCCAGACGGATGAGGGGTTGAAAGGCCGGTCCGGATAACGGAGCGCGACCCCTCACCCGGCCCGTTGGGCCACCCTCTCCCGCAGGG
>JAYRLX010000175.1:0-7790 GCA_041905125.1 Caulobacter sp.
ACCGGATCGTCATCGACCTGTCCGCAGGTAAGCCCGCCAACACCTTCCGGCCGAACGCGGCGTTCGGCGGCGGGCTAGACGGAATGGGGCGCGACGAGGTCAAGGCGACCTATACGCCGCACAACGTCGCGGCAATGCGCCAGGCGGGCCTCAAGTCGATCACCTATCGCCTGCGCACCGAGCTGGGCAACGAGGCCTGGCACTGGAACCCGCAGGGGCGCTGGAGCGATCCGGCCCGCCAGCAAGGCTACTGGACCTCGGACGACAAGCCCGGGGCGCCGATCCTGCTGTCGCACGGCTATGACCTGCCCCGCCGGGGCATGACCAACGACAACGCCAACAACGCCGGCTATTCGCGGCTGGCCGACGGCGATCCGGCGAGCTTCTGGAAGTCGAACCCCTATCTGGACAGCCGCTACACCCACGCCCCGGCGCGGCCGCAGTGGCTGATCGCCGAGCTGGGCGACAGCGTCGAGGTCGACACCGCCCGCCTGTCGTGGGCCACGCCCTATGCCGTCGACTACAAGGTGCAGTACTGGGTCGGCCGCGACGACTACGACCACCAGGGCCGGTGGGTCACCTTCCCGCACGGCGACATCAAGGGCGCGGCCGGCGGCGAGGTCACGCTGAAGCTGGCCGACGCGCCGATCCGCACCAGCTACATCCGGGTCATGATGAGCAAGGGCTCGGGGACCGCGCCGGCCGGCTCGACCGACGTGCGCGACAAGCTCGGCTACGCCCTCGGCGAAATTGGGATCGGCCGCATGGACGGCGACCGCTTCGTCGACGCGATCCGCAAGGGCCTCTCGAACAAGACCCAGAGCATCATGCACGTGTCCTCGACCGATCCCTGGCACCGGGCGGTCGACCTGGACCCGAACCTGGAGCAGCCGGGGCTGGATCTCGTCTATCGCAGCGGCCTGACGAACGGCCTGCCGATGATGATCCCGGTCGGGGCGCTGTTCGACACGCCCGAGAACGTCGCCGCCGAAATCCGCTGGATCAAGCGCCGGGGTTATCCGGTCACCCAGGTCGAGATCGGCGAGGAGGCCGACGGCCAGTACGGCTCGCCCGAGGACTATGGCGCGCTCTACATCCAGATGGCCGACGTGGTGAGGGCGATCGACCCGGCCATCGTCACCGGCGGCCCCAGCCTGCAGTCGGCCATGACCGAGATGTGGATGCCGGACCGGGGCGAGAGCCGCTGGTGGAACCAGCGCTTCGTAACCTACCTCAAGTCCCGCGACCGGATGAAGGACCTCGGCTTCGTCTCGTTCGAGCACTACCCGTTCGACGACGTCTGCGGGCGGGTCGACGAGAAGCTCAAGGACCACACGGCGATGATGGACGAGATCTTCCGTCGCCTGGCCGAGGACGGCGTGCCGAAGTCGACGCCCCTGGTCATCGCAGAGTACGGCTTCTCGGCCTATTCGGGCCGGGTGATGTCGGAGATCCCGGCGGCGCTGCTGAACGCCGACACGGTGGGTCAGTTCATGGCGATGGGCGGCGACCAGGCCTTCCTGTTCGGCTACACGCCCAACACCCCGATCAACCAGCACCAGGCCTGCGCCGGCTACGGCAACATGATGACCTGGCAGACCGACGAGAACGGCCAGGCCAAGTGGCCCAGCCCGACCTTCGAGGCCGCCCGCCTGCTGACCGGCGCCTGGAGCCAACCCGGCAATGGCCTGCACCAGGTCTGGCCCGCCGCCTCGACCGTGCGCGACGACAAGGGCCGCGCCCCGGTCACCGCCTACGCCGTCAAGCGGCCGGACGGCCAGTGGGCGCTGATGCTGGTCAACCGCGACGCCGAGACCACGCACGCCGCCAGCTTGGTGTTCCGCGACGCGAGCGGCAAGGAACGGCGTCTGGCGGGCAAGGTCGATGTCTGGCGCTACGACGGAACGCGCTACGCGTGGAAGGACGACGGCGAGAACAGCCGCCCGTCCAAGACCTTGCCGCCGCTGAAGACGCGCCAGGACGGCCGGCGGGACGTCATTCTGCCGGCTTGGTCCCTGACCGTGGTCCGCGGGCGGTTGGCGCCCTGACCCCCTGCGTCAAAACGCTCGTCTTGCTCAATCCTAGGCCGGTGTAGTAAACGCCCGCTCGTCCGGGGGGACCTCGATGCGGAAACTACTCGCCTTTATCGCACTGCTCCTGGCGGCGCCGCCGGTGCTCTATGCGGCCTTCATCGTCAGCACGGTCCTGGATCGCGGCTACCACTGGGGCGTCATGGACTGGAACAGCGACGGCCGCACCGAGCTGCACGAGGTGATCACCGCGACCGACGTGATCCCGCATGAGACCGTCCAGAACGGCCAACGCTGCACGAGCTATTTCCACTACCGCAAGGCCACCATGCTGCGGACCGACTGCAAGCTCGCCGTCTAGCGCGCGTTGGGTTTAGGTGTGAGCGGTTAAGCCGCTCGAACGCGCTCCAAGTGAGCCCTAGTGGTCAGTGCTTGGCGAAGACGTCCTGTATCTTTATGATCGCCGGGCCCAGGATGACGATGAACAGCACCGGCAGGAAGAACAGGATCATCGGCACGGTCAGCTTGGCCGGCAGGGCCGTGGCCTTCTTCTCGGCGGCGGACAGGCGCAGCTCCCGGTTCTCCTTGGCCATCACCCGCAGCGCCGCGCCCAGCGGCGTGCCGTAGCGCTCGGCCTGGATCATGGCCGTGGCCACTGATTTCACGCCCGGATGGTTGGTGCGGCGGGCCAGGTTCTCATAGGCCTGGCGGCGCTCGGGCAAGTAGGACAGTTCGGCGGTCAGCAGGCTGAGCTCTTCGGCCAGCTCCATCGATTGAGCGCCAACTTCCGAGCCGACCTTCTGGATCGCGGCCTCGACCGACATGCCGCTCTCGACGCAGATCAGCAGCAGGTCCAGCGCGTCGGGAAAGGCCGCGACGATCGACTCGCGGCGCTTCTGGGCGATGTTGGTGATGTAGACGTTGGGGGCGTAGTAGCCGAACGCCAGAGCGGCCACGCAGGCGCACAGCTTCTGGATCGGCAGCAGGCCGAAGTCGTTGACGCCATAGAGATAGGCCGCCACCACCGCGGCGAACACGAACGGCGCCACGAAGCGGAAGAAGTAGAAGGTCGTCACCGGCCGGGGACCGCGGAATCCCGCCTGAGCCAGCTTGTCGACGACCTTGGGATCCTCCAGCAGGCGCGACAGCTGCAGGCGCTCGACGACCTTCTTGTACAGCCCCTCGTCCTGGTGGCGCAGGCTGCCCGACGCGCCGACAGCGCCGTGGCGTTGGGCGAGCGCTTCTCGCGAGCGGCGGCGCAGCTCTTCGCGGCGGTTGGCCACCGACTTCAGTCGCCCTTCCAGCCCGTTGTCGCGCATCAGCGGCGAGGCCAGGGTGATGATGGTGGCGAACACCACCACCGCGATGAACGCGGTCAGGAGGTTCGTGGGATCGGTCAGGGTCTCGACGAGCGTCATGCGGCGGTCCCCCTCAGAACTTGAAGTTGATCATCTTGCGCATCACGAAGACGCCGATGCTCATCCAGATCGCCGCCGCCAGCAGCATCAGGTGGCCGCGCGGATCGATGAACAGCGGCTTCATGTAGGCCGGCGAGGTCACGCTGATCAGCACCACCACGCCCGGCGGCAGGGCGCCGATGATCAGGGCCGAGGCGACCGCTTCGGCGGACAGGGCCTTGATCTTCTCCTTCATCATCTTGCGCGCCCGCAGCACCGTCGAAAGGTTGCCCAGGGCCTCGGCCAGGTTGCCGCCGGTCTTCTGCTGGATGGCCAGCACAATGGCGAAGAAGCGCAGCTCGTTGGTCGGCATGCGCTCGTGCATCTTGTCGAGCGCCGCATCCAGCGGCACGCCCATGGCGACGTTCTCGGTCAGCATGCGGAACTCGCCGGCCAGCGGCTCGGGGCTCTCCTGGCCGATGATCCGCAAGCAGTCGTGCAGCGGCAAGCCCGACTTGATCCCGCGCACGATGATGTCGATGGCGTCCGAAAAGGCCTCGGTGAACTTGCGGATACGTCCCTGGGCCAGGACCGCCAACACCCAGCGCGGCAGGCCCAGTCCAGCCGCGAAGCCCGCGCCCAGCGCGATCCACAGGCTCTGCCCCAGGACCAGGACGATCAGGATGACGACGGCGGCCAGACCGAGGCTGACCAGCCAGAACAGGCGCACGTTCGCGCCCAGCCCCGCCGCCTGCATCCGCGCGGCGATGCTGAGCGTCGCCTTCTTCTGCTTGCGCTCCTGCTCCTTCAGCGCCTTCAGGATCGTCTGGCGGCGCACGTCCGTCGGGTTGGCGGCCGGCTTGGCCCTGGCCTGGCGCTCGGCGCTCCCCGAGCCGATCATCTGCGCGCGCTTGGAGGCCTTGCTCGCCTGGCTGTCGCCGCCGACGAAGGCGAACCCGAGGCCCGCGATGGTGATGAAGCCCAGGACCCCGGCGAGGATGAACAGCATCGCCTACTCCGCCGCGTCGAGGGCTTCGGCCAGCTCGCGCTCGAGGCCGTAATAGCGGGCGCGGTCCCAGAACTTCGGGCGGGCGATGCCGGTCGAGCGGTGGCGGCCCAGCACGCGGCCGTGCTCGTCCTCGCCGGTGATGTCGTAGACGAAGAGGTCCTGGGTCACGACGACGTCGCCCTCAAGCCCCACCACCTCGGTGATGTGGGTGATGCGGCGGCTGCCGTCGCGCAGGCGTGCGGCCTGGACGATGACGTCGACCGAGCCGACGATCATCTCCTTGATGGTCTTGGACGGCAGGCCGTAGCCGCCCATGGTGATCATGCTCTCGACCCGGCTCAGGGCCTCGCGCGGGCTGTTGGCGTGCAGCGTGCCCATCGAGCCGTCGTGACCGGTGTTCATCGCCTGCAGCAGGTCGAAGGCCTCGGGCCCGCGCACTTCGCCGACGATGATCCGCTCGGGCCGCATCCGCAGGCAGTTGCGGACGAGATCGCGCATCGTCACCGCCCCCTGCCCTTCCAGGTTCGGCGGCCGCGTTTCCAGACGCACCACGTGCGGCTGCTGCAGCTGCAGTTCGGCCGCGTCCTCGCAGGTCACGACCCGCTCGGTGGGGTCGATGAAGGCGGTCATGGTGTTGAGCAGAGTCGTCTTGCCCGAGCCCGTGCCGCCGGAGATGATCACGTTGCAGCGGCACGCGCCGATCACGCCCAGGACCCGCGCGCCCTCGGGGCTGATGGAGGCGAACTCCACCAGGTCCTTCATAGTCAGCTTGTCGCGCCGGAACTTGCGGATGGTCAGGGTTGGTCCGTCGAGGGCCAGCGGCGGGGCGATGACGTTGACGCGGCTGCCGTCGGGCAGGCGGGCGTCGCAGATCGGGCTGCTCTCGTCGACGCGGCGGCCGACCTGGCTGACGATCCGCTGGCAGATGTTCATCAGCTGCTGGTTGTCGCGGAAGCGGACATTGGTCAGCTGGACCTTGCCGCCGACTTCGATGAACACCCGGTGCGCGCCGTTGACCATGATGTCGGCGATGTCGTCGCGCGCCAACAAAGGCTCCAAGGGGCCGTAGCCGAGGACGTCGTTGGTGATGTCCTGGACCAGGGCCTCCTGCTCGGAGACCGACATCGAGACGTTCTTGATCGCCACCAGCTCGGCGACGATGTCGCGGATCTCCTCGGCGGCCTGGCGCTGGTCCAGCTGGGCCAGCTGCGACAGGTCGATGGTGTTGAGCAGGGCGTTGAAGATCGTCGTCTTGGTGACGTGGTAGTAGTCGCTCTGCTCACGGACGACCGGCGCGGCCAGCGGCGCGGCCTGGTTGGCGAGCGCGCGCGGCGGCGGACCGGTCACCTTGGGCGGCGGCGCGACCGGCGCGGGCGCTTCCGGCTCGAGACGTCGTGGGCGCGTGGCGATCGCCACGCCTTCCGCCGGAGCGGGAGGCGGCGCCTTCTGTTCGGCGGACGGGGCGCGCTTGCCGAACATCTCAGGTCTTCTTGAACAGCGCCGACAGCAGCGAGGCCTTCGGGGTCGTCGGCGGCTCGCGGCGGCTGATCAGCCGCGCCAGCTGCTCGAGCCCCTCGGCCGCCTTGGAGCGCGGCGCGATTTCGGCCAGCATCTGGCCGTTGTTGGCGGCCAGCCCGTAGGGCTTGGGATCGAACGGCAATACCAGCGAGGGCGGCAGGCCCAGGGCGTCGCCGAAGTCCTTCACCGGAATCTCCGGCCGGCCGGGGACGCCGACCTGGTTCAGGACAAGCCGCGGCGGGGCGTCGTTCGGCCGGGCCGCGCGCACCAGGTCGATGATGTTCTTGGCGTTGCGCAAGCTGGCCAGATCCGGCGTCGCCACGACCACAAGCTCGTCCGAACCCAGCAGCACCCGGCGGGTCCAGGCGCTCCAGACGTGCGGCAGGTCCAGCACCACATAGGGCGCGGCCGCTCGGATGCGGTGGGTGACCTCGTCGAAGGCGTCGGCGGCGATCTCGTAGTCGTCGTCCAGCGTCGCGGGCGCGGCGAACAGCGACAGGCGGTCGCCGCAGCGGACCATCATCCGGTCCATCAGCACCGGATCCAGGCGGTCGGGCTGGCTGAGGGCGTCGAACACGCCCTGCACCGGGTCCTGGTTGAAGTCGAGGCCGGCGGTGCCGAACGCCAGATCGAGGTCCGCCAGCACGGTCGCCGTCTGCAGCCGCTCGGACATCGTCCAGGCGAAGTTGTGGGCCAGGGTCGAGGCCCCCACCCCGCCCTTGGCCCCGACGAACGCCACCTGGCGGCCGACAAACGGCGCGGCGGGATCGGCGTACAGGTCGGCGATCGCGCGAATTACCGACAGGGCCGAGAGCGGCGGAGTCAGGTACTCGCTGACGCCGCGCCGCATCAGCTCGCGATAGAGGGCGATGTCGTTGGCCTGGCCAATGACAACCACCTTGGTCCCGGCGTCGCAGACCTGGGCCAGGGCGTCCAGGCGATGCAGCAGGCGCTGGGCGTCATCCAGGCACTCGACCAGCACCAGCGAAGGCGTCGGCTGTTCCTGGTAGTGATCGACGGCGGCGGCCAGGCCGCCCATCCGGACCACCGTGGTCGCCCGCGCCATCCGTCGATCCTTGGCGGCCTGCTCCAGCACGGCCGCGGTCTCGGTGCGAGCGCAGAAGGCGTGGACGGTCACGCGCGGGATCACCGCGTCAGCCGTTGCGGCGTCGGGGATCAGCGACGGGGCGTCGTCGCTCGCCGCGGACTGGCGCGGCGCCAAGGGGTCTTCGAACCCGCCCAGGGTCGGTTCCAGCGCCGGCGGAGCCGAGGCGCGCCAGGGATCGCCGCCGCCCGTCGTGAAGCTCTCGGCGTCCTCGAGCCCCAGGTTGAAAGGATCGTTGTCGGCCGGCGCCATCAGGGGATCGCCTTGGACAACGTGACGCTGGCCTGGTCGTCGCGCGCCGCGCTCGTGGTCTGGCCGCGCCGATACTTGCCCAGCACGGTGTCGCGTCGGCCGGCGTCGGCCGGCGTCATGTCGCGCGGCCGGACCAGATCCTCGGGGTTGGCGACCGGGGCGGCCATGTTGGCGGCGACCGCGCAGCCGAAATTCTCATAGGCCTTGTTGTCGCGCGTGGCGGTCAGGTTCTCCCAGACCTGGCCGCACTTGGGAACCTGAGCCTCGTAGCGCACGAAGCCGACGCGCAGCACGGCCTCGCGGGCGCTCGCCGGATCGGCGCCGACGATGCGGACCTGGGAGGCCGGCGCGCCGAGGAAGATCAGGCGCTCGCGGACCTGGACGGCCATGGCCCCGGCGTCGCGGGGCGCGGTGACGACCAGCTCGCGCCCTTCCTCTTGCAACCAGCGTCCGACCAGCGCCTGCAGGGCCGCGCGCTG
>JAYRLX010000176.1:0-7789 GCA_041905125.1 Caulobacter sp.
CGTCCGTGGGGTTGATCGCCCTCCTCGGCATCGCGGTTCTCAACGGCCTGGTCCTGGTCTCGCACTTCAATGAGCTGGTGCAGCGCGGCCGCGATGTGACCACCGCCGTCACCGAAGGCGCGCGCCGCCGGCTTCGTCCGGTCCTGATGACCGCCAGCATCACCGCGCTGGGCCTGGTCCCGCTGCTGACCGCCACCGGCCCCGGTTCCGAGATCCAGCGCCCGCTGGCCATCGTCGTGGTCGGAGGTCTCGTGACCTCCACCCTGCTCACCTTGATCCTGCTGCCCATCCTCTATCGCCGCTTCGGCGTCGAGCGAGGGGCGGCGATGCTGGAGGCTTGATCGTGAAAGCCCTTCTTCTCGCCGCCGCGGCCGGTCTCGTCCTGGTCTCGCCCGCCACGGCCGCCGACACCGGCTGGAGCCGACCGGATTTCCTGCCCAGCGACGCGCTCATTCTGGCGGCGCTGGAAGCATCGCCCGAGCTGGCGGAGGCTCGGGCCCTGGAGCGCGGCGCCGAGGCCGAACGGCGCGGCCTCGCTGCGGGTCCTTACGAGACGATCATCGGTCTTTCGAGCGACCGCCGCCGGATCCGAGGAGAAGGCGATTTCGCGGAATGGTCCGTGCAGGCCAGTCGGGCTCTGCGCTCTCCGGGCAAGCGTGCGCTGGACCTGGCGGCCGGCGCGGCCGGCGCGCTCGCCGCGCGCGACAGCGTGGACGACGCCCGTCACCAAGCCTCGCTCCGTCTTGCAGGTCTCTGGATCGAATGGCTGGAAGCCGAGGCCCGCATCTTGGTGGATCGCGACGAAATCGCCGTCGACGAAAGAGAAGTCGCGGCGCTGCGGCGGCGGGTCGAGCTGAAGGACGCGTCCCAGCTCGAGCTGGAATTAGCGCAGGCGGCCTTGGCGCGCGCCCAGGCGACCCTGGCCGAAACCCAAGGCCGCGCCGAGGCCGCGCGCTCGGCGATCGACATGCTGTACCCTGGCCTGGCTCCGCTGCGCGCCCCGTCCCTCTCCGAACCGGTGGCGCCGACACGCGCTCTGGACGACTGGATTCCCGTGGTCATCGCGCGCAGCCACGAGATCACCATCGCCAAGGCGTTGGCGGACCGCGACAGCGCCCTGGCTCGGCGGGCTCGCCTTGACCAGCGCCCCGATCCGACCGTCGGCCTTCGGGTCTTCAACGAGCGCGGCGGCGCCGAGACCGGCGCCGGGCTCACAGTCAGCATTCCGTTCGGAAGCGTCGGACGCTCGGCCACGGCCGAACGCCAGTCCGCGTCAGCCTCCGCCGCCGAGGCGCGTTACCGGATGGTGGTCCGCAACGTCGAAGCCGAGGGACGCAACGACGTGGCCAAGGCGCGGTCGGGTCTCGCGGCCTGGGCGCGGGCAAGCCAGGCCACCGCCGCCGCGGCCCAGGCCGCCGATCGCGTGCAGCGCGCCTATGCGCTCGGCGAGCGAGACCTGACGAATCTGCTGGCGGCCCGCCGCCAGCTTTTCGACGCGCGCCGGACCGAGGTCTCGGCCCGCGCCGCCGCCCAGGGCGCGCTGCTTCGGCTGGCCCTGGACGCCCACGAACTCTGGCTGTCCGAAGAGGAAGCCTCGCAATGATCGCCGCCATCGGCCTGGCGCTATCCCTGGCGCTTTCCCCCGCCCCAACGTCCGCCAATGTCGTCGTCGGCGACATCGGAAGCCGCGCGTTCATCGTGAAGGCGTTCGGTCTCGACCGCATGGCCGATGACCGTCAGGTCCTTCGCGGATGGCTGTGCCGCCGCGCTCCCGGCGCGCCCATCCAGCGACTCGTCGTCACGGCTGAGGACCGCGCCGGCAACGCGATCTGGAAGGACGTCGTCACAACGCCCACTCTCGCCCCTGGACGAGCGAAAGAGTGCCGCTTGCTGCGGATCGACGTGCCGCCCGAGATCGCATCCCAGGCGACGTCTTGGAGACTGACGCGCCCCTAGTCAGCGCGTCGGCTCTTTTCGCGTTCATCCCGACCTAGACGGTGAACGCCTTCCGCCCGCGCTCGACCGACATCCGGTGCGTTCCGGCCAGCGTGGTGTCGCGATCCTTGATCGTCTTCAGGAACAGCCACTCCCCAGTCACGCGCTTCTGAGTGACCTCGATCATCATGTAGCCGCGCTGGCTGGTGTTCGCCCATTTCATCTCGGGATTGGCCGCCATGAAGCCGCGCGCGACCACCTCGGGATCAGCGCCCATATCGCCCTCGAGGCCGTTGGAGGTGACCGCGTGGCCGGCGAACTCGACGCCGGCGGGACGGCCGTCCTCGAGCAGGCCGAAGGCCCAGGCGTTGTGGCTGTCGCCCGACAGCATGATGAGATCGGCGTCGGCCGCCTGGGCCGACTGCAGCAGGCGCGAGCGGGCGGCGGGATAGCCGTCCCAACGATCCATCCACATCGGCACGCCCTGAGCGGCGGCGCGAATGTCGTTGCGATAGCTGGCGACCTTCTTGTCGGAGACGGTCGGTCGCAGCCAGTCCACGGCGTCCTTGGGCATGACGGTCCGGCCAAGGATCGTGCCCATGCCGACCATCTGCCAGCCGGGATTGGCTTTCATCTGGTGGGCGAGCCAGCTCTCCTGCGTAGAGCCCATCATCGTCGCCGAGGGGTCCTTCCAGACGCCGTCGCGGAACGCCTTGAGGGCGACGTCGGGATCGGTGGCCTTGAAAGCCGCGTCGATATTCGCCGGCTTCGTGCGGGCCAGGAGGCGCGACTCCGTGCGGTAAAGGGTCGCCAGCGTCCCGATCGGATAGGCCTTCCAGGGCTCGTCCGAGACCGGCATCCACTCGCGATAGACCTGCATCGCCGCCGCACGGCGCAGGTTCCAGTCGCCTTCCTTGTCCGGCTGATGGTTCTGGGCGCCGCCCTCCCAGCTGTCGTTTGACGACTCGTGGTCGTCCAAGAGCGCGACCATCGGGGCCATCTGGTGCAGGCGCTGCAGGTCCGGGTCGGCGCGATAGCTGGCGTAGCGCAGGCGGTAGTCGGCGATGGCCAGGATTTCGGTCGAGGGCTCAGGCAGGCGGCCGGCCACGAGATCGGTCTCCTTGATCGAGGCCGAGCCGTATTCGTAGATGTAGTCGCCTGTATGCAGCCACAGATCCAGGTCCGGCCGCGCGGCGGCGTGGGCGTAGGCGTTGAACCAGCCATAGGGCAGGTTCGAGCACGAAAAGACCGCCAGGCCGAAGCGGTTTACCGGTCCTTGCGGCAGGGTCTTGGTGCGGCCGATCGGCGACTTGGTCCCATCCGGCGCGACGAAGCGGTACCAATAGACGGTCCCTGGCTTCAGCCCGTCGACCGTCACCTTAGCGGTCCAGTCGCGATAGGCGCCGGTGCGCACCACGCCGCCCGAAACGACCTTGGCGAAGCCCGGGTCCAGGGCGACCTCGACCTCGAGCCGGATGACATTGGTGTCGGTCGCGGGGACATAGCGCGTCCAGAACAACATGGCGTCGGCCGCGGGCTCGCCGCTGGCGACATTGTGCGTGAAGCCGGTCGCGCCCAGCGTCTGCCTTGCCAGCGCCTGGCCGGCGGGCAAGGTCAGGCCGGCCAAGCCTAGGCCTCCGGCGATCAGGCTGCGACGATCGATCCTTGGAGCCACGGGAGGTCCTCGCAAAAGAAAACTCCCGCGGCAGCAGGCCGCGGGAGATGAAGTTGGTCGGGGAAGTCTAGAAGGAGCCCTTGAGGCCGATGTTCCACATCGAGCCGTAGATGCTGTACTGCTGCACGCGGCTACGGACGTTGGAGTAGATCACGTCCGGCGCGTTGAAGATGTTCCGGCCGGCCAGCATGACTTCGAACTGCCTGTTGATCTTGTAGCTGGCGCTGACGTTCCAGAGCTCGCGGGCGGCGTGATAGAGGACGCCATTATTGGCCGTGGTCGGCGTGTTGCTGAGCGCGCTGGTCCGATACTTGGACTGGGCGTTGCCGGTCAGCTGGATGTCGAACTTGCCGTAGCTGTAGCGCAGGCCCCAGTTACCCGAGGTCTTGGGCAGGCTGACGCGCTCGCCATCCGGGTCGATCTTGGTGATCGAGGCCCGCAGGCCAAGGCCTCGCAGCGCGCCCGGCAGGAAGGTCAGCTGCTGGTCGTATTCCAGCGTCAGGCCCTTGTTGGTGTTGGTCCCGGGCAGGTTCTGGGCGCTGCGGAACGCATAGCCGGCGTAGTCCGCCGGATTGTAGCCGACGTCCTCGGGGTTCACCGTGACGCCGGTGACCTGCATGTCCTTGACGTCGAGTTTGTAGGCCGAGACCCCGATCACGCCCGACGGCTCCAGATAGTACTGCAGGCTGGCGAAGTACTTGGTCGAGTGCTCGGGCTTCAGCAGCGGGTTCGGCACCGACACGATCAGGGTGTCGTCGTTGACCGAGACCACGCCGCCCAGGTTGCCGTAGTCGGGGCGAAGGATCGACTGGCTGAAGGCCAGCTGGCCGACCAGCTTCTTGCTGAAATCGTATTTGGCGCCGCCGCTCCAGAACCAGTCGTCATACTCGCCGTGGCGCGTCGAATAGGCCCCGTTGCGATACTGGTAAAGAAGGCCAGGCACGGTGCTGACCGACAGGCCGGCGGCGGTCACTTCCTTGGCCGGTCGTATGTCGGCGACGCGCGCGTCGGTCTTGGTCTTTTCGTAGCGCAGGCCCAGATCGAACGAGGCCTTGCCGATGCGCGGCTGGACCTCGAAATAGGCGGCGTTGACCTCCTCGCCGACCTTCTTGTTGTTGTCGAGACGGCGCTTCAGATTGCCCACCGTGTCCGGGACGAAGTATTCCGGATGGGCCTTGTAGATGTCGTAGACGGCGTAGTTGCTGTCCGCGCGCCAGTTCTGGTCGTTCAGGTTCCCGGCGTCGAAGCCGAGGATCTTGAACTGGTAGTTCTGGGTCCAGGGGATGACGGCTTCAGGAGCCTTTTGGCTCAGGTCGCCGGTCGGGCCGGCATACTGGAATTGCTGGTAAGAGCCCTCATTGGTCTTCCAGACGTTGGTGCGGTAGGCGGCGCCGGCCAGGACCTTCAGCTGCACGTCGCCGATGTTCAGCTTCTTCTTCAGGTCGAAGTTCAGGCCGTACATCTGGTTTTGCGCGTCGGATTCCGACGTGCGGATGTTGTTGCCGATGTCGTCGTCGCGATTGAAGCTGGTCGGGTCGCCCCAGGGGCGGCCGGCGGTCTGGCGCAGGGTCCACTGGTTGGAGTCTTCCGAGGCGCGGTCCAGCGTGAAGCCGATACGCGTCAGATAGTCGTCGGTGCGCTGGAAAAAGCCCTTCGAATTGTCCCGGAAATTGAACTCCGAGCTGGAATAGCTGCCGCGCAGCAGCGCCTCCCAGGTGTCGCCGCGGTACTCGAGCTTCGGTGCAAGCAGCCACGACGGCGTGCCGGCGTAGCGGTGCGAGTACTGGGTGTGCAGGCGGGTGTTGGTCCCGTTCGGATTGACCACGATGTGGGTCGGGGTCGAGTCCGCCGTCGTCTGCGACGCGCTCGTCGTGCCGAAGATCAGGTAGGTGTACTGGTTGAAGTACTCGACGTCGTAGAACGAATAGGTCGAGCGCAGCGACAGCGCCCACTGGTCGGTCAGCTTGTAGTCGACGCTGAGATTGGCGGCCTTGCGGTGGGTCAGCTTCGGGCCCGGACGCCACATTACCTGGTAGGGAATGACCCGGCCGCTGGCGAGGTACGACCAGTCGGTCTGGATGCGGTCCTGCTGGACGTAGTTGGCGTTGTAGCTGGCGTTGAAGGCGATCCCCAGGCGACCGTCGAGGAACACGTCGGCGTAGCCGACCTGCGCCGAGGGGAAGATCGTCGAGTGCTTCTTGTCGTCGGGCAGGTACTGGCGCGACAGCTCGCTGTCTGACGTGCCGACGGCGCCGACCTGGAAGCGCAGCAGGCGGCTGGTGCGCTGGAAGGCGTATTTGCTGCGCAGGTTGATCGCGCCGCCGGGGCTGTCGGCGTCCATGTTTGCCTGCAGCGTGTTGTTCAGCTCGATCGAGTCGACGCCGGTGATCGACATCTGCTCGAACGAGTTCTGGCGGCCGCTGTTGTTGTTCGACGTCGCCGTCGCCATGCGCGCGCCATCGGTGGTGAAGGTCGAGTACTTGGGATCGAGCCCCCCGATACGGACCGCGGTGGCGTCGACCTCGGTATAGTCCAGCGAAATGCCGGGCATGTTCTTCATGAACTCGCCGACGTCGCCCATGGTCAGGGCGCCGAAGTTGTCGGCGGCCACGACGGTCTTGGCGTTGGTCGAGGCGCGACGCTCCATGATGGCCGCGGCCTGGCCTTCGCGCTTGGCGGTGATGGTCACGGCCTCGACCTGGTCCAGGCTGGACAGCGGGCTCAGCGACACGTCGAGATTGGCGGTCTGGTTCGGGGCGACGGAGACGACCAACGTGGCCTCCTGCAGGCCCGCGTACTTGACCTTCACCGTCACGTCGCCGGACGGGACGCCGGTGAGGCGGAAGTCGCCGTCCTCTTCCGAATAGGCGACGATCGGCGCGCCCTCGACCCGGATCTCTGCGTTGCGGACGTATTCGCCGGTGGCGGTGTTGAGGACGCGGCCTCGAACGCTGCCGCTACCGACTCCGGACTGGGGGCGGGAGACGCTCGCGGTCGATCGCAAGGTGATGATCTGACCGTCGTCAGTGTCGATCTGCAGCGGCGTGCCGGCGATCAGGCGACGCAGGGCCGTGCGAACATCCATCGTCCCCTTCACCGCCGGGGTTTGGATGCCTTCCAACTGGCGCGCGGGAGCGATGATCTGCACCTGGCCTTGGCGGGCCAGCTCCGGGATGGCGCGGACGGCCGCCTGGGCCGGGACATCGAAGACGCGATCCTGCGCGAACGCGGGCGCGGCGATCGCCATGGCGACCAGCGACGCCCCGCAGGCCAGAAGGGAAGACCGAGAAATCATTGGCTGTACGAACCCCCAAGCATCGCGTTGTTCGCGACGTTGCGGGTTGAGAGCCGTCGCCCCGGCCCCTTCCGCTATCTGTTGCAAAAACTTCTTATTGCGCTGCAGCAGGAGGTTGCGGGCCGCGGCTCAGCACAACCGTGTCGCCGTCCTTCTGCAGCCGCGCGTCGAAGACCTGAGCGACGGCGCGGCTGAAGCCGACCGGGTCGCTGGCGGCGAAGAGGCCCGTAACCGGCTCGCGGGCCAAGGCGGGGTCGCGGATCTCGATCCGGGTGTCGCTGTAGCGCGCGAAGGCTAAGGCGGCCTGGCTGAGAGTCTCGCCCTCGAACGCCAGCTTGCCATCGCGCCAGGCCAGTTCGCGGGTCACCGCCTCGGGGGCGATCGAGCGAGGCTGTTCGCCAGAGGGGTGGACGGCGTCGGCCAGGGCCAGCCGGGTGTTGGCGCTCACCGCCAACACTCTGCCGGCTCCAAAGAGCGGAGCGGCGGAGACATCGACCCGCCCCTGACTGACCAGCAGGTCGACCGGAGCCTTGTCCAACTTGCGAACACGGAAGCCCGCCTGCGCCGTCCTCAGCTTGCGGCCGTCCACCTCGACCACGAACGGCCGTCGCTCGTCGCGAGCGACCGAGAAATAGGCCTCGCCTTTCAGCAGTGTGACTTCGCGCCGCCCCTCGTCATAGCGAACGCGGATGCGGCTTTCGGTGTTCAGCAGAACGGTCGATCCGTCCTTCAGCGGCACCAGGCGGATTTCGCCCCGCTCGGTGCTGATCACCGCGCCGGCGGCCGAGCTCACCAGGCCGAAGGCGGCCAGGGAGGCGGCCGCCACCGCCGCGCCGGAGCCCGTCAGAATTCCACGGCGGGACAGCCTCCGGCGGCGCGGCTCC
>JAYRLX010000177.1:0-7776 GCA_041905125.1 Caulobacter sp.
ACGAAACGCCAAACCACCCTCCCGAACAGATGGTTGACACGACCTTAGAGCGCGCGCCCCAGCGTTGAAACCGCTTTTTGAACGGCCGTCGAGCGCCCTCTTCCATCGCCTCCAACGGTGAAGGTTATTTAATGCTGAGCCCGATTGACCGAACGGCGTTCATGTATATTTTTTACTGCACGAGGGATTACGAAATAGACATGTTAGGGGGCCCTATGGCCACGCTCGCCAATCTGATCAGCATCTACCGCAACGTTAATCGCGTCCCCGCCAATGCGGAGCTCACCGCCGACGCGACCGCCCAACTGACCATGATGGCCGGCGGCATCGACGCCGCGCGCAACGGCATGGTGGGCGATGGCTGGACCTACGCCTCCGCCGTCCAGTGGATCATGGATAGCGTCAAGGCGACGACCGCTCTCGCCGTGATGTCCTATGGCTTCATCGCCGATCTCCCGCTGACCACAGCGGGGCTGGATTACCTGGTGTCGCCGACTGGCGGGAATCCCAACAACCTGAACAGCGCCTATTATGCGAAGTTCGACACCATGAACCGCTACATCAACTTCGCGATGAACCTGGCCGTTCGCGGAGAGGGACGAGCAAGCTTCATCGAAGCCTATGGCGAAAACGCCTCGCCCATCAACACTTTCCAGAAGGCTTATATGAAGCTCTTCGGTGTCGAGAAGACGCTAGCGGAGATCCAGGCTTTCTTCAGTGAACCGGTGCCTGATGGCCACGGCGGGACCTATGGCCGTTTCGCCTATTTCGAGGCAATCGGCGGCGATGGCTCATTCGGCATTGGCACCCGCGCGGCCATGGTGGGGTGGTTGATGGCGGAGGCGATAAAGAGTGGTCAAGGCCCCTATGCCGACGCCGTGCGCGCCTACCTGAACGAGGTGGCCGTGACCGGCAAAGGTGTTCCCTTCGCTAACTTCTACTCGATCTACGGCGCGGGGGGCGATTACGCGCTGGGCGGCCCCTCGGACCCCGGCCTGCCGGGCGAAAGCGCTCGCTTCGCCCACGACTGGAACGTCGACGCCTATAATCAGGAGCCGGACGACAACACCCACGTCCTGGCCAGTGACGGCAATGACGTGATCAAGCCGATCATCACCGATGGACCGGGCGGACTCGACGCCGGCAAGCATATCCGCACGGCCGGCGGCAATGACGTCATCATCGTCGACAACGGCGTCGTGCGGGGCCTGATCGACGCGGGCAAGGGCAACGACTCGATCTTCCTGGAGAAGTTCGACGGTCGCCTCATCACCGGCGAAGGCTACGACAACATCGACATCGGCTCGTTCGCCAACCTGCATCTGTCTAATGGCAAGGCCGCCGACATCGCGGTGATCGAAGACTTCCAAAAGGGCTTCGACATGCTGACCTTCGCCGGCGCCGCGGGTCCTGGCGAGAAGAAGCAGCTCTATTTCGTCGCCACCGCCACTTTCGATGACGCCCTGACGGCCTATGCTGGCGCGACGGCCACCAACAGCAACACCGTCTTCGAATGGAACGGCGACACCTATGTCTTCCACCAGAACGGTGTGGCCGGGCTCGACGCGGGTGACGGCCTAATCAAGCTGGCCGGCGTCACGGGCCTCAAGGTCAGCAAGGTCACCGACGGCGGCGACCTCCTGTTCGCGGCCTAGGACCTCAGCCCTCCAAGGCCACGATGGAGCTCCCCTCGCTCGGCGAGGGGAGCTTTTTTGTATGCCCGTCGTCGGCGCTATCGCGCCACGGTCGGCTTGCCGGAGGTCTTGGCCGGATGCTGTCCCGACTGCGTGCCGAGAGCGACTTCCGTCGACCGCTCGATCGCTTGATAGACCAGGCTGCGCGACTGAGCGTCCAGACCAGGTCCCACCCCGCCCAGCCGTTGGATCATGCCGATGAAGAACAGGTCGTTGGCTGGGTCGATCCAGAACCAGGTGCCGGCGCTGCCGCCCCAGCTGATCGTACCCGGCCCCACCGGCGCTCCCGACGCCGCCGGATCGACGGCCACCGCCACGTCCAGGCCATAGCCCATGCCGGCGGCGAACGGGAAAGGACGCGGCCCCGGCTTCAGGACGCCCGTCGTGCCGTTGGTCGTGACCACGAAGCCCGGCGGCAGATGGTTCTGGGTCATCAGGGCCACGGACTCGGGCTTCAGGATCCGCACGCCGTCGAACTCGCCCTTGTTGAGGATCATCTGGGCGAAGCGCGCGAAGTCGCCCGCGGTCGACACCAAGCCGCCCCCGCCCAAGGGCGCGGCCGGCAAGCGGCTGACGTCGCGCCAGGCGCCTTCGACGGCGGGAACCAGCTTTCCCGTGACCGGGTCGGCGTCGTAGAGCGCGGCCAGACGGCCCATCTTCTCGGCGGGCACATAGAAGGCCGTGTCCTTCATGCCCAGCGGCGCGAAAATGTGCTCCTCCATGAACACCGGCAGCGTCTCGCCCGACAGCTTTTCGACGATATAGCCCTGGATGTCGGCGGCGACGCTGTAGCGCCACAGCTGCCCCGGCTCGGAGAACATCGGCAGGCCCGAGACCTTGCGCACCAGTTCCTCCAGCGACCCCGACTGCAGGACGCCGGCCTGATAATAGGCCTGGTCCGGCGGGCTATTGGGATCGTCGGCGATGCCGTAGGCGAAGCCCGCCGTATGGGTCATCAACTCGCGCATGGTCGGCGGGCGCGAAATGGGCGCCAGGATCGGCTGCCCCGCCGCATCGACGCCGCTGGCGATCCGCAGGTTGGCGAATTCCGGCACGTACTTGCTGATCGGGTCGTCCAGCTGCCAGAGACCCTGTTCATACAGGATCATCATCGCCACGCCGGTGACCGGCTTAGTCTCGGAGCGGATGCGAAAGATCGCGTCCATCGGCATGGGCTCGGCGCCGAGCGCGCGCGCGCCGAAGGCCTTGGCGTGGACGATGCGGCCATGGCGGGCCAGCAGGGTGACGCCGCCGGCGATCTGGCCGCGATCGACCATCGCCTGCATGTGCTCGTCCAGGCGCTTCAGGCGCTCGGCGTTGAAGCCCGCCTCCTCCGGCTTGGCTCGCTGCAGGGCGAGCGCCGGGGTCGCGGCGAGGGCCGCGCAGCCGAAGACGCCGGCCAGGAAGCCCAGCGCAAGGCGACGCAGCCCCCTCCCGATCATTTCGGCTTGAACCGCTTGTTGGTGGCGAAGCCCTTGGGCGCCAGCTTGCCAGCGCCCGCCCGACGGCCGACCCATTCCTTCCATTCCGCCCAGTCGCGGCGGCGGCCGGCGGTGTCGATCCAGTAGGCGCCGGTCTCGGCATTGAACGACAAGCCGTCGCGCAAACCGCCTTCTCGATAGGACTGCAGCTTGACGCCCTTGCCGCGCGGCATCTCTGGCAGTTCCTCGATCGGGAAGATCAGGATCTTGCCGTTGTCGCCGATGACCGCCAGCTGATCGCCCACGGCCTCCATGCAGAAGGCCGCGCCGGCGGCGTCGACGGTCAGGACCTGCTTGCCGGCCTTACGGTTGGCTAGGGCTTCTTCCTCGGGCATCAGGAAGCCGTAACCCAGCTTCGAGGCCAGAATGCGCTTGCGCCCGGCCTTGAACGGGAAGACGTCGACGATCTTCACCTTGTCGTCCAGCTCGATCATCATCCGCACCGGCTCGCCATGACCTCGGGCGCTGGGAAGCTTATCGCAGCCAAGGGTGAAGAAACGGCCATCGCTGGAGAAGATCAGCAGCTTGTCGGTGGTCTCGGCCGGAACCAGAAAGCCCAGCTTGTCGCCTTCCTTGAACTTCAGCTCGGACGGATCGTCGACCTTGCCCTTGGCGGCGCGAATCCACCCGCGCTCGGACAGGATGATCGTGATCGGCTCGCGGACGATCATCGCCTCGATGGCGGCGTCGGCGTCAACCACCGGAGCGTCGGCGAAGATCGAACGGCCCGTGACGCCGGTCGGACGCGCCTTGTCCAGCGGATGCTGGATCTTCAGCAGCGTGGTGCGGACCTCGGACAGCCCCACGCCGACCAGCTTCCACTGCTTGGCCTCGCTGGCCAGCATGGCCAGGATGCCGTCGCGTTCCTCGACCAGCTCGGCGTGCTCGCGACGGATCTCCATCTCCTCCAGCTTGGCCAGTTGCCGCAGCCGCGTGTTGAGGATGGCGTCGGCCTGAATGTCCGACAGCGCGAAGGTCTCGATCAGCTTTTCCTTCGGCTTGTCCTCGTAGCGGACGATCCGAATGACCTCGTCGAGGTTCAGGTAGGCGATCAGCAGGCCGTCCAGGATGTGCAGGCGAGCTTCGATCTTGGCCAGGCGGTGGCGAGCCCGGCGGGTCAGCACCTCGCGACGGTGGGCCAGGAAGGCCATCAACGCCTGCTTGAGGCCCATCACGCCCGGCGTGCCCCGCGCGTCCAGCACGTTGATATTGACCGGGAAGCGGCTCTCCAGCGCCGAGAGCTTGAACAGGCTCTCCATCAGCACTTCGGGCTCGACGTTCTTGGATTTGGGCTCGAGGACCAGACGGATGTCCTCGGCGCTCTCGTCGCGGACATCGCCCAACAGGGCGGCCTTCTTGCTGTCGATCAGATCGGCCAGCTGCTCGACCAGATCCGACTTCTTCACCTGGTACGGGATCTCGGTGACGACGATCTGGTACGTGCCGCGACCGGTGTCTTCCTTCTCCCACTTGGCGCGGATGCGCACGCCGCCGCGGCCGGTCTCGTAGGTCTCAAGCAGGCTGGAGCGCGGCTCGACGATGACGCCGCCGGTCGGGAAGTCCGGTCCCGGGACCTTCTCCAGCAGCTCTTCGGTCGTGGCGTCGGGATTGGCCAGCAGCAGCTGGCAGGCGTCGATCAGCTCGGCGGCGTTGTGCGGCGGGATCGAGGTGGCCATGCCGACCGCGATGCCCGACGAGCCGTTGGCCAGCAGGTTGGGGAAGCCCGACGGCAGGACCACCGGCTCCTCGTCCTGGCCGTCATAGGTCGGCCGGAAATCGACCGCGTCCTCGTCGATGCCGTCGAGCAGAAGCGTCGCCGCCTCCGTCATCTTGCATTCGGTGTAACGCATGGCCGCGGCGTTATCGCCGTCAATATTGCCGAAGTTCCCCTGCCCTTCGACCAGCGGGATGCGCTGGGCGAAGTCCTGGGCCAGGCGAACCAGGGCGTCGTAGATCGACTGGTCGCCGTGCGGGTGGAAGTTACCCATCACCTCGCCGACCACCTTGGCGCACTTGCGGGCCGCGGCGTCCGGGTTCAGGCGCATGTTGCTCATCGCGTACAGCACGCGACGGTGCACGGGCTTCAAACCATCGCGCACGTCGGGCAGAGCCCGCGAGCCGATGGTCGAGAGCGCATAGGCCAGATAGCGGCGCGACAGGGCCTCGGTCAGCGGCTCGTCGAGAATGCGGTCGCCGTCGCCGGGGCCGCCGGGGGGAGGAAGGACAGGCTTGTTCATCGAGGGGATTCGTTACTCCGGGGAAGGAGTCTAGCGAAATCCCCTCGACGATTCGACAGGTTAGGTCCGCTAGGCCTGAACGATCCCCGTTTTTCCGGCCTCCAGGGCCCATTTCGCCCGGGTGGAGAGCTTCCCGTCGCGGCGGCTGACCGCGTCCAGCACCTTGAACTCGGTGACGAAGGCCTTTGGGGTCGCCTCGCAGATCGCGTAGCCGCGCTGGTTGTTGTTGAACTTCAGGAGCGGGTTGGCGGCCTGGATCTTGGCGAACTCGTCGCGCTGGTCGTTGCCGTCGCCGCCCGAGGTGATCGAAGTCACCACGAATTCCGAGGCGATCGGCGCGGCCTCCCGCTTGGTCCCATCGACATAGAGGTCGCCGGCGAAGTTCTGGTGCTCGTCTCCTGTCAGGACGACGACGTTACCGACCTTGGCGTCCCGGATCTTGCCCAGCAGTCGGCCGCGCGGGATGCGATAGCCAGCCCAGGAGTCCGGATTGACGATCACGCCCGGACCGGGATCGCGGTCGAGGTCCATCATCATCACCTGCTGGGCGATGACGTTCCAGGTGGCCTTGCCGCCGGTCAGGCCGTCCATCAGCCACTTCTCCTGCGCCGCTCCCACGACTTCGGCCTGCGGGGCGTTGATGGCGTCGCACCAAGTCTGCTTGTCATTGCAGGGCTGGTCGGTGCGGAACTGGCGGGTGTCCAGCAGATTGAGATTCAGGAGCTGGCCGTACGCGGCACGGCGATAGATCTGCAGCGACGTCCCGACCGGGAAGCTCGACGCGCGCAGCGGCATGTTCTCGTAATAGGCCTGGACCGCCGCCTGGCGGCGCAGGTTGAACAGTTTCGGATCCGTGCCGTCCTGGTCCAGCTCGCCGACCCAGTTGTTGTCGGTCTCGTGGTCATCCCAGACGGCGAACCAGGGCGCGGCGGCGTGGGCGGCCTGCAGGTCGGTGTCCATCTTGTACTGGGCGTAGCGGCGGCGGTAGTCGTCGAGCGTGTAGATTTCCGAGCCGAAGTGCTGGCGGACGTTCTCGGTCGGCCCGTTCCAGCCGTTCGAGACGCGGTTGCCGCGCCCTTCGTAGATGTAGTCGCCGTAGCAGAAGACGAAGTCGGGGTTATCCTCCGCGAGACGGCGATAGGCCGTGTAGTAGCCGCTCTCGTAGTGCTGACAGCCCGCGACGGCGAAGCGGACGCGGTCCAGCGCCGCGCCCAGGGCCGGCGTCGTGCGGGCGCGGCCGACCAGGCTGCGCTCCTTGCCGGCGGTGAAGCGGTACCAGTAGTCGCGGTTTGGCTGCAGGCCGGCGACCTCGACGTGCACCGAATGACCCAGCTCCGGCGGCGCGATCGTCGTGCCCTTGGCGACGACGTTGCGCATGTTGGCCGCGTCGGCGACTTCCCAATCCACCGCCACCGGCGCCATCGGCATGCCGTAGCCGATCTCGAAGGGCTCGGGCGCCAGGCGCGTCCAGATCACGAAGCCGTCCGGCGACGGGTCGCCCGAGGCGACGCCCAGCTGGAACGGATAGGTCCGGAACACCGCCTGGGCCAACGCCTTGCCGCTCTCGAGCGGTATCGAAAGGGCCGTGACGGCCGCGCCGCCGAACACGGTCAACAGACGACGGCGGCTGAAGGCGTAGCGGTCGAGAACGGACATGGCGAAACTCCAGAAACGGGAGTTTCGCGATAGCGTCACTGTGTGACGGTTCTTAAAGCCTGCCGGCCTCGGCCAGGCGATCCAGCAGCCAAAGCCGCGCCGGAGGCAGCGGCCTGTTCAAAGGCCCGAACACGAACTGCTCCAGGAAGTGGCCGGTGATGTCGAGGCCGGCCTTCACGTCGCCCTCGGCCAGACCGCCTTGCGAGGACAGCATGAACGGCGGCAGCGGCAAGAGCTTGTCGTGATACGGCCGCCCCGCCTCGCGGCTGACGGCTCGGCCGGTGCGCGGACTGATGTAGACGAGGTCATCGAACGTCCCGGTGGCCGCGCACTTGGAAAGGTCCAGGCCGAAGCCCAGCTCCTGCAGCAGCCCAGCTTCGTAGCGCACATAGACGGCGGGCCAGATCTCGGGGATCTCCAGCACGCGGATCAGAGCCTCCAGCGCATGAAAGGCGCCGGGATGGGCTTCGCGTTCCGGCAGAGCCGCTGCGGCCACGGCCGCGGCGGCGGACAGGCCCGCCAACGCCAGCCGATCATCGAACAACGACGAAGGCCCCTCGCCCATCGGCTCCAGGCTCGCCGAGCCCAGCTGGTCGGAGACGCGCGCCCGATAGCGGGCGATGACCCGCGCGCCGGGCTGCAGGAACGGCTTCATCCGACGCGAGGCCGCGCCGGCGACGTGGGCGGCGAACTTGCCGCGATCCTGGG
>JAYRLX010000178.1:0-7757 GCA_041905125.1 Caulobacter sp.
CGCCCTTGCGGAACGGGCCTCTCGACCCCATAACCTCGCCGGATGAGCGAGACCCCGCAAAAGCGTCTTTTTATCAAGACCTACGGCTGTCAGATGAACGTCTATGACAGCGAGCGCATGGCCGATGTCCTGCGCCCGCTGGGCTATGGCGTCGTCGACGATCCCGAAGGCGCGGACTTGGTGGTGCTGAACACCTGCCACATCCGCGAGAAGGCCACCGAGAAGGTCTATTCCGAACTCGGCTACATCAAGCAGATGAAGGACCGGAAGGCCGAGGCCGGCGGTCGCATGACCATCGCCGTGGCCGGCTGCGTCGCCCAGGCCGAGGGCAAGGAGATCATGCATCGCCAGAAGGCGGTCGATCTGGTCGTCGGTCCGCAGGCCTATCACCAGCTGCCCGAGCTGATCGCCCGCGCCCACCGCGCGACCGGCGAGCGCCTGGCCGCCGACTTCGCCGCCGACGAGAAGTTCGACGCCCTGCCGGCCGAACGCCACGTGACCGGCGTCACCGCATTCCTCACGGTTCAGGAAGGCTGCGACAAGTTCTGCACCTTCTGCGTGGTGCCCTACACGCGCGGCGGCGAGTGGTCGCGGCCGGTGGGCGACATCGTCGAGGAGGCCAAGCGCCTGGCCGGCGCCGGCGTTCGCGAGGTCACCCTGCTGGGCCAGAACGTCAACGCCTATGACGGCGACGGTTCGACGCTGGCCAAGCTGGTCCGCCAACTGGCCAAGATCGATGGCCTCGACCGCATCCGCTACACGACCAGCCACCCGCGCGACATGGGCGAGGACCTGATCGAGGCGCACGGCGAGCTGCCCGAGCTGATGCCCTATCTGCACCTGCCGGTGCAGGCGGGCAGCGACAAGATCCTCAAGGCCATGAACCGCGACCACACGGCCGAGAGCTATGTGCGCCTGATCGAGCGCATCCGCGCCGCGCGGCCGGACATCGCCATGAGCGGCGACTTCATCGTCGGCTTCCCCGGCGAGCGTGACGCGGACTTCGAAAAGACCCTGGACCTGGTCCGCGAGGTCGGCTTCGCCAGCGCCTTCTCGTTCAAATATTCGCGCCGTCCCGGCACCCCAGCCTCGGCCATGCCCGGCCAGGTCGAGGAAGAGGTCAAGGCCGAGCGCCTGGAGCGCCTGAACCAACTGCTGGACGAGCAACAACGCGCCTTCAACGCCGCCCAGGTCGGCAAGGTGCTGCCGGTGCTGTTCGAAAAGCCCGGCCGCCATCCGGGCCAGATCGTCGGGCGCAGCCCCTATCTGCAGGCCGTCCATTGCGAGGGCGGCGAACAATTGATCGGGAAGATCGTTCCCGTCCGTATCGAGAGCGCCGCCAAGATGAGCTTGGGCGGGGCGCTCGAACCTGTCCTGGAGACCGCTTGAGCCGTACGCCTGAGTTCCTGCCGCTTTCGGATGACGCCGTCCACGCCGTCTCCGGTCCTTCCGGCCGCCACGCCGCCCTGATCGAGGACGCCTTCAAGGTGTTGATCGAGACTCCGGGCGGCGGCGTCACCATCACCGGGGACGCGCGCGGCCGCACGGGCGCCAAGCGGGTGCTCGAGGCCCTGGCTCACCGCGCCGACGCGGGCGAGGAAGTGGTCGAGGCCGATGTCCGCATCGCGCTGGGCGCGGCGCATCAGGCTGGCGGCCAGGCCTCGCCGCGCCAGGTGCGCAAGGGCAACGTCTCGCCAAAGACCAAGGGCCAGGCGAAGTACCTGGAGGCCATGGCCAGCCATCCGCTGGTCTTTGGTCTCGGCCCCGCCGGCACTGGCAAGACCTTCCTGGCCGTGGCCCATGGCGCGGGCATGCTGCTGCGCGGCGAGGTCGATCGCCTGATCGTCACCCGCCCCGCCGTCGAGGCCGGGGAGAAGCTGGGCTTCCTGCCGGGCGACCTGAACGAGAAGGTCGACCCCTACATGGCGCCGGTCTGGGAGGCCCTGACCGACATCATGGGCGCCGACCAGCTGCGCCGCCGTCGGGAGAAGCTGGAGATCGAGGTCGCCCCGATCGCCTTCATGCGCGGCCGCACGCTGAGCCACGCCTTCGTCATCGTCGACGAGGCCCAGAACTGCTCGCGCCTGCAGATGAAGATGGTTCTGACGCGCCTCGGCGAAGGCGCGCGCATGGTCGTCACAGGCGACCCGACCCAGGTCGACCTTCTGAACCCCCGGGACTCGGGCCTGGCCCACGCCGTCTCGATCCTGGAAGGGGTCGAGGGCGTGGCGGTCTCGCGCTTCACCTCGGCCGACGTCGTGCGCCATCCGCTCGTCGAGCGGATCGTGAAGGCCTATGACGCGGACGCGGCGCAGAATACACCCCGGTGACATGACCATCACCGTAGATATCGAGATCGAGGACGAGGCCTGGACCACGGCGGCCGAGGACATCGAGGCCCTGGTCTGGCGAGCCGCCCAGGCCGTGCTGGACGCGCACGAGGACATCGAGGGGCAGGGGATCGTGATCCTGCTGACCGACGACGACAGCGTGCAGGCCCTGAACCGCGACTTCCGCCAGAAGGACTATGCGACCAACGTCCTGTCCTTCCCTTCGCCCCAAAATCCCGAGGCGAACCCCGAAGGCCAGATCGGCGACATCGCCCTGGCCTATGGCGTCTGCGCCCGCGAGGCCCAGGAGCAGGGCAAGCCGCTGGCCCACCACCTGCAACATCTGGTGGCGCATGGCGTGCTACATCTCTTAGGATACGACCACGAGGGCGACGACGAGGCGGAAGCCATGGAGGCGCTCGAACGCGAGATCCTGGCGGGGCTGGACGTTCCTGACCCTTACGCCAGTGACGAAGAGGGACGCTGACCGGGGCCATGCCCAGCGACGAGCCTAGTCAACTGCCCGCCGCGCCGGCGCGAAGAAGCCGGGGCGTGCGGGCGTTCCTTAGACGCATGCGAAAGCGGCTGACCGCCGGCGGCGGCGAGTCCCCGCGTCCGCCCGAGCCGGCCGCCCAAAGCGGCGAGGTCGACCTCGTCGATCAGGCCGAAGCCTTCCAGACCCTGCGCGTGGCCGATGTGATGACGCCGCGCGCCGACATCGTGGCCGTCGAGCTTTCGACGCCGTTTGACGCCCTGGTCGCCCAGTTCGTCGAGGCCGGCCACTCGCGGATGCCGATCTATCGCGAGACGCTGGACGATCCCGTGGGCGTCATCCACGTCAAGGACGTGTTTCGGCTGATGGCCGAGGACGAGAAGCGCCCCAGCGGCGCCGATCTCGTGTTGAACAAGCTGCGCCGTGAGGCGTTGTACGTGCCCGCCTCGATGAAAGCCTCGGACCTCTTGCTGCGCATGCGCACCAGCCGGATCCACATGGCCCTGGTCATCGACGAGTTCGGCGGCACGGACGGCGTGGTGACGATGGAAGACCTGATCGAGGCGGTGGTCGGCGAGATCGACGACGAGCATGACGACGCGGCGGCCGCGTCGATCGTCGCTCGGCCGGGCGGGGTCTACGACGCCGACGCGCGCGCCCCGCTGGAAGAGCTGGAGGCCGCCCTCGGTCGCGAGCTGGCGCCCTCAGACATGGAAGAGGACATCGACACGGTCGCGGGCCTGGTCGTCGCCCTGGCGGGCCGGGTGCCGCAGCGAGGCGAGGTCATCGCCCATCCTGACGGCTATGAGTTCGAGGTCGTCGAGGCCGATCCGCGCCGGGTGCGTCGGGTCCGGGTGCGCGGCGGTCCCGCGCCACAGACGGAGGAGGCCGAGACGGTTTCCGAGGGCCTCGGCGCTTCGTGACCGCCTGGAGCCGTTTTCGCCAGCGCGCCTGGAGCGGGCCGTTGCTGGCCCTGGCCGCCGGTCTCGCGGCGGCGCTCGCGCATCCGCCGTTCGGCGTTTTGCCCGGTCTGCTGGGCTATGCGCTGCTGCTCCATCTTCTGGACGTCGCCGACGAGTCCAAGCCGCTGCGGTCGGTCTTCTGGCGCGGGTGGCTGGCGGGCGTGGGTTATTTCGGGCTCGGCACCTGGTGGATCGGCGAGGCCTTTTTGGTCGACGCCGCCAACCAGGGCTGGATGGCGCCGTTCGCGATCGCCGCCATGGCGGCCGGCCTGGCGCTGTTCTGGGGACTAGCGGCGCTGCTCTACCGCCTTCTGCGCCCGGCGAGCGCCTGGCGCCTTCTGACCTTCGCCGGCGCGTTCGCGGCCCTGGAGTGGACTCGCGGCCATGTGCTGACCGGCTTTCCGTGGAACCTGCCGGGCGAGACCTGGCGCGCGGGCTCGGCCCCCTCGCAAGCCGCGGCCCTGGTCGGCGCCTATGGCCTGACCTGGATCACCCTGGCGATCGTCGCGGCTCCGGCGGTCTGGCGCGAGCGCCGCGGCGGCCGCATCGCCCTGGCCTCGGCGGCGGCTGGCCTGGTCGGTCTCTATGGCTATGGCGCCATGGCCCTGCATAAGCCGCTGCGCGAGGAGCCGCCGGTCTCGGTCCGGATCGTCCAGGCCGACATCCAGCAGGACGCCAAGTGGGACGCCGGCCGCTTCGCCCAGATCGTCCAGGCCTATGTCTCGCTGACGGCGCAGCCCTATGCGGGCAAGCCGGCCGATCTGGTGATCTGGCCCGAGGGCGCGCTGCCGGCCGCGGTCAACGACTATCTGGCGCCGGGGACCTGGGTGCGCCAGGCGATCCTCGACAGCGTCCGCCCCGGCCAGACGCTGCTGATCGGCGGCTACCGCTACGAGGGGCCGATCGACAAGCCGGTCTACTACAACAGCCTGGTCGCCCTGCGCCGGACCGACAGCGGCCTGGAGGTCGTCGGGGTCTACGACAAGCACCGGCTGGTGCCGTTCGGCGAATACTTGCCCGCGGAGGCGTTTCTTACCCAAATTGGGTTTAAAAGCCTGGCTCATCTCGGGGACGGGTTCGCCACCGGCCCGCGTCCCGCGCCGCTGCGGGTGCTGCCCGGCCTGCTGACGCAGCCCCTGATCTGCTACGAGAGCCTCTTTCCGGGATTATCGAAGCAAAACAACGACGTCCGGGTCCTGATCAACATCTCGAACGACGCTTGGTTCGGCGTTACGTCCGGGCCGCTTCAGCACCTCAATCTGGCGAGTTATCGCGCGATCGAGCGGGCCACGCCCATTCTCAGGGCCACTCCGACCGGTGTTAGCGCTGTCATACGTGCAAATGGTCAAGTTGCCGACGGTGCGCGCCTTGGGCTAGGACAACGCGGAGTCATCGATGCGCAAATACCAGGCCGAGGCCAGGTCACGCCCTTCGATAACTTCGGGGATTTCCCCTTTTGCGTGCTTCTACTGATATCTATGGTTGCGTCAGTTCGCCTGCGAGCAGGTAAATCCTTGTGGACTATTGCGCCATCGAAAGACTCGGGCTGAATTAAAACCGCAATTTCAGCTATCAAGCGTGGGCATGAGCGATTTGTCGGGCGCCGAACGCCATCCCAATCCGGTCGATCTGCACGTGGGTGCGCGCATTCGAATGCGCCGCAAGATCCTTGGCGTGAGCCAGGAGCGTCTTGCCGAGGACCTTGGCCTCACCTTCCAGCAGATCCAGAAGTACGAGCGCGGCGCCAACCGGGTCAGCGCCAGCAAGCTCTATGAGATCGCCAAAAGCCTGCAGGCGCCGGTCGCCTATTTCTTCGAGGGCCTGGAAGCGACGACCGACGGCGTGTCCGAAGGCGGCGAGCCGTTCGTTCACGACTTCCTGATGACCTCGGAAGGGCTCGAGCTGGCGACCCAGTTTCCGCGCATCACCCGGTCCAGGGTTCGTCGCCGCATTCTCGAACTGGTCCGGTCGATGGCCGAGGAGGAGGCGAGCGAAGACGATTGATCGTCAGGTTCGCTTGCCCGCATAAACATATCTTTATATGGTTCCGGTCTAACTGAACGCCGAATGGCGCGCGTGTAGCCGCGCGCCTCCCATGGCCGGAGCTGTCTCTTGACCCGTTCGTCCTACATCTTCACCAGCGAGAGCGTTTCCGAAGGCCATCCCGACAAGGTCGCCGATCGCATCAGCGACACCGTCGTCGACGCCTTCCTGAGCGTGGATTCCGAGGCCCGCGTCGCCTGCGAAACCCTGGTGACCACCAACCGCATCGTGCTGGCGGGCGAGGTTCGCGCCGGCAAGCCGGGCGGCGACAAGAAGGCCAACAAGCAGCTGACCAAGGACATCCTCCACTCGCTGGAGCCGAAGGTCCGCGCCGCCGTCAAGGACATCGGCTACGAGCAGAAGGGCTTCCACTGGCAGAAGGCGAAGTACGCCAACTACCTGCACGGCCAGTCGGCGCACATCGCCCAGGGCGTGGACGCCACCGACAAGAAGGACGAGGGCGCCGGCGACCAGGGCATCATGTTCGGCTACGCCAGCACCGAGACCCCGGAGCTGATGCCGGCCACCCTGCAGTACAGCCACAACATCCTGAAGCGCCTGGCCGAGCTGCGCCACTCGGGCGAGCTCCATGAGCTGGAGCCCGACGCCAAGAGCCAGGTGACCCTGGAGTACGACGGCAACGGCCGCCCGCAGCGCGTCGTCTCGATCGTCGTGTCGCACCAGCACAAGAAGAAGATCGACGGCAAGGCCGCGACCTCCAAGCGCGTGCTGGACCTGATCAAGCCGCACATCCTGCCGATCTTCCCGGACGGCCTGATCACCAAGAAGACCCAATGGCTGGTCAATCCGACCGGTCGCTTTGAGATCGGCGGCCCGGACGGCGACGCCGGCCTGACCGGCCGCAAGATCATCGTCGACACCTACGGCGGCGCGGCCCCGCACGGCGGCGGCGCCTTCTCGGGCAAGGATCCGACCAAGGTCGACCGCTCGGCCGCCTATGCCTGCCGCTACCTGGCCAAGAACGTCGTCGCCGCGGGCCTGGCGGATCGCTGCACGATCCAGATCGCCTACGCCATCGGCGTGGCCCAGCCGGTCTCGTTCCACGTCGACCTGCACGGCACGGGCAAGGTTGATCCGGCGATCCTGGAAAAGACCCTGCCGCAGCTGATCGGCGGCGCGACGCCTCGCGCCATCCGCGAGCACCTGCAGCTGAACCGTCCGATCTACGCCCGCACCGCGGCTTACGGCCACTTCGGCCGCACGCCGGACAACGAGGGCGGCTTCTCGTGGGAGAAGACCGATCTCGTCAGCGAGCTGAAGGGCTTGGCGTAAGCCTCAGCCCCATCGTCTGTCAGCGGGCTCCGATCCAGCCGGGTCGGAGCCCGTTTTCATTTCGCGCTCAAAAGTTCTAAGACCCCCGCCCATGACCAATCCGCAACAACCCCACGGGCCGCTGCGCTCGTTCGGCCGGCTGAAGTCGCGTCCGGTGAAGCCGCGCCAGCAGGCGCTGCTGGACACCCTGCTGCCGAGGATCGCCGCGCCGCAGGGGCCCTTCCAGCCGCTGGACCTGATGCCCGAGGCCAAGGCCGTCTGGCTTGAGATCGGGTTTGGCGGCGGCGAGCACATGGCCGCCCAGGCCGGCCGTCATCCCGAGACGCTGGTCATCGGCGCCGAGCCGTTCGTCAACGGCGTCGCCAGCGCCGTGCGCCACGTCGAGGAGCAGGCGCTGGAGAATGTCCGCATCCACGAGGGCGACGCGCGCGATGTCGTCGACTGGCTGCCCGACGCGTGCCTGGACCGCGTCTTCATCATGTTTCCCGACCCCTGGCACAAGGCCCGCCACAACAAGCGCCGGCTGATCCAGCCGGCGTTCGTCGCCAAGCTGGCGCGGGTGATGAAGCCGGGCGCGGCCCTTCGCTTCGCCACCGACTGGGCCGACTACGCCGAATGGACGACCGAGCGGGTGCT
>JAYRLX010000179.1:0-4048 GCA_041905125.1 Caulobacter sp.
CTTGTCCAGCGCCGACAGAGGCGCGTCGATCGCGCAGCGCAGGCCTTCGGCGCGGTAGTCCACCGACACCGTCCCCGCCAGCTCGCCGGGCAGGGCGGCCTCGACGATCCGCGACCCGAAGCCGCGGCGTTCGGGCGGGCGGACGGGCGGGCCGCCGCTCTCGCGCCATTCGATGTGCAGGCGATCTTCCGGCTCGATCGTCCAGGTGACGTCCACATGGCCCCCCGCCGCTGACAGCGCCCCGTACTTCAGGGCGTTGATCGCCAGCTCGTGGAAGGCCAGGGCCATGACCACGGCGGTCTTGGGCGAGACCTTCAGGTCAGGGCCGGCCACGGTCAGCTGGTCAGGGTTGGAGCGGTACGGGATCACCGAGCCGTCGACGATCTGGCGCAGGCTGGCGGCCGACCAGTTCTGGTCGGTCAGCACGTTGTGGGTCGCGGCGATCGCCATCAGCCGGCCCTCCAGCGCGTCGCGCACGGCGGTGTCGACCCCCGCGTTGCGCAGCGACTGCTTGGTGATCGACTGGATGGTGGCCAGGGTGTTCTTGACCCGGTGGTTCAGCTCGTTGACCAGCAGCTGGCGATGGCTTTCGGCGAGGCGCGCGCCGGTGATGTCGCGCGAGGTGGCCAGCACCCGCACGACCTTGCCCTCGACGACGATGGGCGAGACGGTGGTGTCCCACCAGCGCGGCGCGCCCTTGGCGGTGGGGTTGAAGGCCTGGAACGAAACCGCCCGGCCAGCCAGGGCCGCGCGCAGGGCGTCTTCGACGGTCTGGCGGCTCTCGGGCGGCCACATGTCCGGCCAGTAGCGATTGCGATTGCGCCCCTCGAAATCCTCGATCTCAAGCAGCTGCTTGCCGCGGGCGTTCATGTATTCCACGTGACCCGCGGCGCTGATCACGCGGATGCAGTCCTGGCTGGCCTCAATGACGCTTAGAAAATAAGCGCCCGCGCCCTCGAGGACTGTCTCGTCGGATCCGCCGTCGGCCACAAATCGCTCCCGCTATGAGAGCATGATTACCTTCCCGTGTGGGAATTCAAGCGAAGCCTTGCGCCGGAACACGTTCCGACGCCGCCAGCCTCAGGTGTTTTCCGCCGGGGCGTCCTCGTCGGCGGGGCGCGGCCGCTTGGCGGCGGCCTTCTCCGCGGCCTTGGCCGCCTTCTGGCGCTCGCGTTCCTTGCGCTCGAAATCGTAGTTGGGCTTGCGGGCCATGGATCACCTCGCCTTGCGAGCGGCGTAGCGGGCGTCGCGCTTGGCCTTGGCTTCGGCGGCGGAGAGGGCCTTGCGTTCCTTGCGCTCGCCGCGCTTGGCCGTGAGGGCCTCGGCGGCCTGGGCTTCGGCGGCGTCGACCAGAGCCTGGGCGGCGTCCGCTGCGGCCTGGCGGTGGGAGGCCTTGGCCGCCGCGCGGTCCTGGCGAACCTGGGTCAGCTCGGCGGCGCGTAGGGCGGCGCGTTCCTCGAAGCGCGGATCGACGCTGGCCTCGCGCGGCTTGAACTTGGCCAGCAGGGCCGCCTTGGCCTCGGCGGCGGTTTTCTGGCGCTGGGCGTGGCCGATGTCTTGCGATGAGTACATGGAATCTTTCGTGAAAAACGACGCAAAAGCGCCGATCGAAGCAATATGAAGCGCGAAAACTGAACCGCTGGATCAGATAAATCGGCGCGGATCGATTTTGTGATTATGGCTATATTGGCAATCAATTATGGGTTTTTGCAGCGCGTATAGCAATGTTTTTTGGGTTTTATTTTTTGATTATGAGGAAATCGGACCTAAATACTCTCCTCAAATCGAGGAATTTACATGGGTATGGTCAAGGTCGCGAAAGCGCCTCGCGTGGGTCTTGGGGCGCTCGGGGTTTCGGGTGAGGCGCAGCCGGTGACGTTCTCCGTCCTGTTCGCGGACGGTCAGGGCGCCAAGCGTGGCGGCAAGGGCAGCATCGTCGCCGAGCCCGACCTGCTGCGGCGCGCCTTTCGGGCGGGCGAGTGCCGGCTGACGCTGGATGACGGCGTCGTGCTGCGCGTGGCGGTGATCGCCCACACCGAAGGCGGCGATACGGCCTATTTCGAGTTGCGCTGAAGCCGGGATGGGCGGAGTCTCCCGCCTGTTTGCCGCTTTTCCACCGCATGACTCTGGTCAAGCAAGGTTTGATTAACCCTGCGATCCGACTCTCCGCCCATGGCCTCCAACGCGACACACGCCTTCGCCCGCACCGACCGCACCGCGCTCGGCCTGTGGTGGTGGACGACGGACCGCTGGCTGCTGGGAGCGACGGCCATCCTGGCGACCCTGGGCATGCTGCTGTCGTTCGCGTCCAGCCCGGCCGCGGCGCAGCGGATCGGCATCGACGACCAGTTCCACTTCGCGATCCGCATGTGCTTCTTCGCCAGCGCCTCGTCGGTGCTGATGCTGATCGTGTCGATGCTGTCGCCCAAGGGGATCCGGCGGGCGGCCTTCTTCATCTATATCGGCGCGATCGCGATCATGATCGCCCTGCCGTTCATCGGCCACAACGCCAAGGGCGCCACGCGCTGGCTGCAGTTCGGCGGCTTCACCCTGCAGCCCTCCGAGTTCATGAAGCCGGCCCTGATCGTGCTGGTCTCTTGGATGTTCGCCGAGGGGCAGAAGGGCGAGGGGGTGCCGGGCGTCTCGATCGCCTTCCTCCTGTATTTCATCGCCGTGGCCCTGCTGCTGGTGCAGCCCGACGTCGGCCAGACCGTGCTGATCACCGTGGCGTTCGGCGCGGCCTTCTGGATGGCCGGCGTGCCGATCTCCTGGATCATGGGCCTGGGCGGCGTGGCCATCGCGGGCCTGTGCTCGACCTATTTCCTGTTCGACCACGTGCACGCCCGGGTGCAGAAATTCCTCAGCCCCGACCAGGCCGACACCCACCAGATCACCCGCGCCGCCGAGGCGATCCGCGCCGGCGGCCTGTTCGGTCGGGGGCCGGGCGAGGGCGTGATGAAGCGACACGTGCCCGACCTGCACACCGACTTCATCTATTCAGTCGCCGCCGAGGAATATGGCCTGGTGTTTTCCTGGGCCCTGATCGCGCTGTTCGCCTTCGTCGTGGTGCGCGGCCTCTACAAGGCCATGAAGCTGAACGACCCGTTCGAGCAGGTCGCGGCGGCCGGACTTTTCGTGCTTGTGGGGCAGCAGGCCATCATCAATATCGCTGTGAACTTGAACATGATCCCGACGAAGGGCATGACGCTCCCGTTCATCAGTTACGGGGGCTCTTCGATGCTCGCGATGGGTTTGACGCTGGGCATGGCCCTGGCCTTGGTGCGGAAGCGTCCCGGCGCTTACGGCGTGACGGGCGAGCTCGCCCCGCAGGGCGCCTACGCCTGACATGAACAAGCTAGCTGTCGTCGCCGCCGGTGGGACCGGCGGACACCTCTTTCCCGCTCAAGCCCTGGCCGAGGCCCTGGCCGCCCGCGGCTGGCGCATCGTGCTGGCCACCGACGAGCGCGGCGCGCTCTATGCGGACAAGTTCCCGGCCCAGGAGCGCCTGGCGCTCTCGGCCGCCACGGCCAAGGCCAATGACCCGCTGGGCATGGTCAAGGCCGGCTTCGTCGTCCTGCAGGGCGTGATGGAGGCCCGCGCGGCCTTCAAGCGCCTGGACCCGGCGGTCGTCGTCGGCTTTGGCGGCTACCCCGCCTTGCCCGCGCTGCTGGGCGCTCTGAGCCAGGGGCGGCGCACCGTTATTCATGAACAGAACGCGGTGCTGGGCCGGGTTAACCGCTTCCTGGCTCCCAGGGTCGACGAAGTCGCCTGCGCCTTCCCGACCCTGGAGATGGCCAAGCCCGCCGTGAAGGCCCGCGCCCATGTGGTCGGCAATCCGGTTCGTCCGCCGGTCCGGGCGCTCTACGACGTTCCTTATATGCCGCCCGAGGTGCAGCTGCGCATCCTCGTCACCGGCGGCAGCCAGGGCGCGCGCCTGCTGTCGGAGCTGATCCCCGAGGCCGTGGCCAAGCTGCCCGAGGACCTGCGCTCGCGCCTGAAGGTCTTCCAGCAGGCGCGGCCTGAGAGCATGGAGCAGGCCCGCAAGACC
>JAYRLX010000179.1:4058-7743 GCA_041905125.1 Caulobacter sp.
CGCGCCGTTCTTCCGGGATATGGCCGGCTATCTGCGCCAGTCGCACCTGGTGATCGGCCGCTCGGGCGCCTCGACCTGCACCGAGCTGGCGGTCGCTGGCCGGCCGTCGATCCTGGTGCCGCTGAAGATCGCCGCCGACGACCACCAGCGCTTCAACGCCAAGCTCCTGGAAGAGGCGGGCGGCGCGGCCGTGTGCCTTGAGGACGAGCTGACGGTCGACGCCATGGCCGGCGCCCTGAACGCCCTGCTCAAGGATCCGGAGCGTCTGGGGCGGATGGCGGCGGGCGCCCGCTCGGTGGCCAAGCCGGACGCGGCCGAGGCCCTTGCTGATTTGGTGGAGCGCGCCGCCCGCTAACGAGCGGTCGAACGCGCGCGGGCTTAAGCTTAATGTCCGCGCGCCATTCACTATATTCGCGAACAATTAACCGCGATGCTTGGCCGTTCATTAGCTCTTCTCTGCGACAAACCGCACATCAAGTTTGTTTGCCGCACACAAGGGATGGGCGCCTCTTATGAAATTCTCGATCGCGATCGCCGCGGGTCTCGCGGGCAGCTTCTTCGTGGCTCAGGCCGCTTCGGCCGCTGGTGGCTTTGAAGACCAAATGGGCCGCTGCCTGCAGCAGTTCGCCAACACCCGCGACGCGGCTCAGGTGATGCTGGAATGCAACGCCGCTGACGGCAAGCTGTCGGACTGCAAGGTCGTCGACAACAGCGCGGCCGGCAAGGGTTTCGACAAGGCCGCCATGTGCATCGCCGAAAAGCTGCCGATGGGCGCCAAGACCGGTTCGGTGAAGGTTCCGTTCCGCTTCCCGGGCGGCGCGTAAGCCTCGCTTAGGTCAGCAAGCGACGCTTAGCGTCGCCTGGACCACAAGACCAAAGAGCCCCGCCGGGACCGCCGGCGGGGCTTTTTCGTGTTCAGGGCTCGGCCCCGGTCTCGATCAGCGGCCGGCCAAGGCTGACCGCCTGCTCGACGCTGGTCGCGACCGGGACCTTGGCGAACGGCCGCCAGCCGTCGCAGACGACCTTGGCCACGGCCTCGTCCGTGCTGCCCGCCGGCAAGGGCTGGGCCGGGCGCTGGTCGCCGGTCAGCGGGCCTTCGCGACCGCCGGCCCGGATGCTGGAGAAGCCCGCGTGGGCGATGGTGCGGCCCTGGCAGTCGATGACCTCGTGACGCCAGCCGCCCCAGAACGCTTCCGCGCCGGCCTTGAAGCCGCCTTCCGCGACCTGCAGCACGCGAAGCTTGGCTGCGCGGCCCGTCCACTGGACGCCGCCCATGTCGACGAAGGTCGCAAAGCGCCCCACGTCGGCCAGCCGAAGCTCAAGCGGGGCTGGCGGGGAGGGCGGGGCGGACGGGGTTTGGGCCATCACCGGCCCCGTCCACAAACAGAAGGCCATGAGGGCGTTTCGCGCCGCGCGGAATTGGTCTAATCGGCTCGTCATGATCCAGCGTCGACGCCCCGTCCCCTTCGAACTCGGCCCCGTGCACTTCATCGGCATCGGCGGCATTGGCATGTCCGGCATCGCCGAGATCATGCTGCGTATCGGCTACACCGTTCAGGGCAGCGACGCCAAGGCCAGCGCCAACACCGAACGGCTCGAGAAGCTCGGCGCGCGCATCTTCATCGGCCATGATGCCGCTCACGTCGAGGGCGCCTCGGCCATCGTCTATTCGACGGCGGTGAAGGCCGATAACCCCGAGATGGTCGCCGGCCGCGACAAGCGCCTGCCGCTGGTGCGCCGCGCCGAGATGCTGGCCGAGCTGATGCGCCTGCAGTTCTCGGTGGCCGTGGGCGGCACGCACGGCAAGACCACCACCACCTCGATGGTCGCCACCCTGCTGGACGCCGGCGGCATGGACCCGACCGTCGTCAACGGCGGCATCATCAACGCCTACGGCACCAACGCCAAGGTCGGCGAGGGCGACTGGATCGTCGTCGAGGCCGACGAGAGCGACGGTTCGTTCCTGCGCCTGAAGTCGACGGTGGCGATCGTCACCAACATCGACGCCGAGCACCTGGATCACTGGGGCGACTTCGACGCGGTGAAGAAGGGCTTCCAGGACTTCATCCAGAACATCCCGTTCTACGGCTTCGCCGCCGTCTGCATCGACCACCCGGAAGTGCAGGCCCTGACCTCGCGGATCGAGAACCGCCGCCTGGTGACCTACGGGACCAACCCGCAGGCCGAGGTGCGGGTTTCCAACATCGAGATGGGCCCGGACGGCGCCAAGTTCGACATCGTGGTTTCGCCGCGCGACGGCGAGGTCGTGCGCTATGACGGCCTGAAGATGCCGATGGCCGGCCACCACAACGTCCTAAACGCCGCCGCCGCCGTGGCCGTGGCGCGCGAGCTGGGCGTCGACGCCGAGGCGATCCGCAAGGGCCTGGCCGGCTTCGGCGGGGTCAAGCGCCGCTTCACCACCACCGGCGTCACCAATGGCGTCCGCGTGGTCGACGACTATGGCCACCACCCGGTCGAGATCGCCGCCGTGCTGAAGGCCGCCCGCGCGGTGTCGACGGGCAAGGTGATCGCGGTGGTTCAGCCGCACCGCTACACGCGCCTGCGCGACCTGATGACCGAGTTCTCCAGCTGCTTCAACGACGCCGACACGGTGATCGTGGCCGACGTCTATTCGGCCGGCGAACAGCCGATCGAGGGCGTCAACCGCGACGCCCTGGTGGAAGGGCTCAAGAAATTCGGCCACCGCCGCGCCATCCCGCTGGAAAGCCCGACGGCCCTGCCGCGCCTGATCGCGGCCGAGGCTCAGAGCGGCGACCTCGTCGTCCTGCTGGGCGCCGGCGACATCACGACCTGGGCCTACGCCCTGCCGGGTCAGTTGGAAGCTTTGACGAAGTGAGCTGGAAGACCCAACTCCCGACGGTCCGCGGCAAGCTGCTGATCGACGAGCCGCTGGCGCCATTCACCTGGTTCCGCGTCGGCGGTCCGGCCGATGTCGTGTTCCTGCCGGCCTTGGATCCGTCCGTGCCGGTCATGGCGATCGGCGTGGGGTCGAACCTGCTGG
Source organism: Caulobacter sp. (assembly GCA_041905125.1). Taxonomy (GTDB): domain Bacteria; phylum Pseudomonadota; class Alphaproteobacteria; order Caulobacterales; family Caulobacteraceae; genus Caulobacter. The sequence continues at coordinate 7,081 of JAYRLX010000179.1, forward strand.
TTCGCGACGCCGGCGTTGATGGCGTCATTATCCGCCTGGGCAAGGGGTTCAACGGCGTCGAGCCGCTGGGCGACAATCGCATCAAGGCCGGCTCGGCCGTGCCCGACGCCATCCTGGCCCGCAAGGCGGCCGAGGCCGGCATCGCCGGGCTGGAGTTCTATGTCGGCGTGCCCGGCACGATCGGCGGCGCGGTGATCATGAACGCCGGCTGCTACGGCTCCGAGACGGTCAATGTGGTCAAGTCGGTGCGGGTGATGGACCGCTCTGGCGTCGTCCGCGAGCTGAACGTCGAGGACCTGCACTACACCTACCGTCACAGCGCCCTGCAGGACGGCGAGCCCGTGATCGTGCTGGACGCGATCTTCGAAGGGACCGCCGACGAGCCGGAGGCGATCAAGGCCCGCATGGCCGAGATCACCGCCCGCCGCGAGACCACCCAGCCGATCCGCGAAAAGACCGGCGGCTCGACCTTCAAGAACCCGCCGGGCCACTCGTCCTGGAAGCTGGTCGACGAGGCCGGCTGGCGCGGCAAGCCGTTTGGCGGCGCGATGTTCAGCCCGCTGCACAGCAACTTCCTGATCAACACCGGCGAAGCGACGGCGGCGGACCTGGAGGGCCTGGGCGAGGCCGTCCGCGCCGATGTGAAAGCCAAGACCGGCGTCC